>JAGQQP010000181.1 GCA_020426085.1 Planctomycetaceae bacterium
GAACGGATTCGAAGAACCGTACTGGGCGGGCAGACCGATGCGTTCCAGACGACGGTCAGCGATGTGCTGCACGTATTCGCGGAACAGTTCGCCGTTCAGGCCGAGAATGCCGGTTGGCAGACAGTCGCGGGCGTACTCGATTTCCAGCTCGGCGGCATACTTCATGCGGTCGATAATGAGCTGCTGGAATTCGGGAGTCCAGACTTCCGGGTTTTCCTGCTTGATGCCGTTGATCAGGTCGATGCCGAAGTTCAGGTGAATCGTTTCGTCCCGCAGGATGTACTGGAACTGTTCCCCGATTCCGGTCATCATGTTGCGGCGATGGAACGAAAGCACCATCACGAAACCGGTGTAGAAGAAGAGCCCTTCCATAATCAGGTAGTAACCGATCAGATTCTTCAGGAAGGCCTGAGTCCCTTCGAAGGAATCGGTAGTGAAATCGGGATCGAGAATTTCCGAAGTCAGCTCCATCTCCAGCTGATCTTTTTTCGCAATCGCGGGAACTTCGTGATACATGTTGAAGACTTCCGACTCGTTGAGTCCGAGGCTTTCTACCACGTACAGGAAGGTATGCGAATGCACGGCTTCTTCAAATGCCTGACGCAGCAGGTACTGGCGGCATTCCGCGTTGGTCACATGCTTGAAGATGGCCAGCACGATGTTGTTGGCCACCAGGCTCTCTGCGGTAGCAAAGAAACCCAGGTTTCGCATGATCACAAAACGTTCGCCTTCACTGAGTTTGTTCGAACGCCAGGTTTCAATATCTTTGGTCATGCCGACTTCAGTAGGCATCCAGTGGTTGGCACAACCATTCAGATAATGTTCCCAGGCCCAGTGATACTTGAGTGGCATCAGCTGGTTGACGTCGACCTGAGAGCAGTTAATCAGGCGTTTTTTATCTGCTTTGAAACGACCTGTGGGAGTATCCCCCACAGGTGTGACTGATGTATTAGAACTGGAATTGGTATTCAGGGTTGTCATCATAACACCTCTTTAAATCCATTAATTAGTTAAAGTGAGCACAATTGATCGCTGGAAAAACACCGTGATTACTGGCAGGCTTCACAATCGCCGTCCAGGTTACAGGTCTGACCGGGGGTCACCATGCTGGCTGCAGGTGCCCGTTCGACCTGAATGTCGCCAGAAGCACTGGCGTTTTTCATCCAGCGTGGCTGAATTCCAAACTTGTTGACATCCACGGTTGATTTCTCAACCTGTGTGGCTGCCAGGGTTCGCAGATAGTAAGTCGTCTTCAACCCACGTTCCCAGGCCAGCATATACATCTCGTGCAGTTTCTTGCCGGATGGTTCTGCCAGGTAGAGGTTGAGTGACTGTCCCATGTCGATCCATTTCTGGCGATGAGCGGCACACTCGATCGTCCACTTGGGCTCGACTTCAAATGCGGTCAGGTAACGGGCCTTCAGATCATCGGGAATCCGATCGATTTCCGTTACAGAACCATCATAATACTTGAGGGCTTCCAGCATGTCGGAATCCCACAGATCGCGTTCCTTGAGATCATCGACCAGCTGACGATTGACCTGGGTGAACTCGCCGGAAAGATTGCTCTTCACATACAGATGTTTGTAGGAAGGCTCAATCGACTGAGAAACACCAATGATCGTCGAGATGGTTGCCGTCGGAGCGATGGCCATCACGTTACTGTTACGCATGCCGTTAGCAGCGATGGAATCGCGAACGACCTGCCAGTCCAGGCGTGTCTGACGATCGACTTCAACCGGAATTCCCCGTTCTTTTTCATACAGGTCCAGCGTGTCGATGGGTAACAGACCCCGATCCCACTTGGAACCGGTGTAAGAACCATAGCGTCCCCGCTCGCCGGCCAGTTCTGAAGAGGCCAGAATCGCGAAGTAAGAAATGGCTTCCATGCTGGCATCGGCAAACTCAACGGCCTGCATGCTGGCATAGCTGATTCCCTGAGCCAGTAACGCATCCTGGAAACCCATGATCCCCAGCCCGACAGGACGGTGATTGGTGTTCGAGTTGCGTGCTTCGGGAGTGGGATAGTAATTGATGTCAATTACGTTATCCAGCATCCGCATTGCCGTACGCACGGTTTCTTCCAGCATCCGCAGATCGAGCTGACCATCAACGATGTGCAGCTTGAGGTTCACGGAACCCAGGTTGCAGACAGCCGTTTCATCCCGTGAAGTGTTGAGCAGAATCTCGGTACAGAGGTTACTGCTGTGCACAACGCCGACATGATCCTGAGGAGAACGCAGGTTAGACGCATCCTTCCAGGTAATCCAGGGATGTCCGGTTTCGAACAGACGGGTCAGCATTTTACGCCACAACTCGACAGCAGAAATACGGCGGAACAGTTTGATTTCGCCGGTCTCTGTCATGCGTTCGTATTCGGCGTAGCGTTTTTCGAAATCATGACCGTACAGATCGTGCAGATCGGGAACATCATTCGGGCTGAATAAAGTCCACTCGCCATCTTCGCGGACCCGACGCATAAACAGGTCGGGAATCCAGTTGGCGGTGTGCATGTCATGCGTACGACGTCGATCATCGCCTGTGTTTTTACGCAGGTCGAGGAACTCTTCGACATCCATGTGCCACGTTTCGAGGTAGGAACAGACAGCGCCTTTGCGTTTTCCGCCCTGGTTCACGGCAACCGCGGTATCGTTGACGACTTTCAGGAACGGAATCACGCCCTGACTCTGGCCGTTGGTACCACTGATGTGTGAGTTGGTCGCACGGATCTGAGTCCAGTCGTTACCCAGTCCGCCGGCCCATTTGGAGAGCTTGGCGTTGTCGGCAACACACTTGAAGATGTGATCCAGATCGTCGTTCACGGTCGACAGGTAACAGGAGCTCAACTGCGGATGCAGTGTGGCTGAGTTAAATAGAGTCGGCGTGGCCGATGTAAATCGGAACGTGGAGAGGATGTTGTAGAACTCAATCGCCCGACCGGTGGCATCCCCTGCTTCCTGAATGGCCAGTCCCATGGAGACACGCATCCAGAAATACTGAGGAGTTTCAATCCGTCGGCCACCAATGTGCAGCAGGTAACGGTCGAAGATGGCCTGCAGACCCAGGTACTGGAACAGGTGGTCCCGTTTGGGTTCCAAAGCCAGCGCGATCCGGTTCAGATCGAACTTGTGCAGATCGGGTGTGAGTCGCTTGGCGGCAATGCCGTCATCCAGGAACTGCACAAAACGATCGACATACAGTTGATTCAGTTCATTGACGTCCGAGGGAGCATTTCCCAGGGCATCGTTGTAGATGATTTTCAGCATCAGGCGTGAAGCAACCGTATCGTAAGCGGGATCACGCTCGATACGGGTGCGGGCTGCCAGAATCATGGCGCGGTACAGTTCTTCAACAGAGATTCCGTCGAAGATCGAACGCATGACTTCTTCCAGCAGGTCTTCTGCCGAGCAGTCCCCTTCCAGTCCCCGACAGGCTTCAGAGAGCCGGGCCAGGATACGGGCTTCATCGAAAGGAACTTTCGTTCCATCTTTGAGCACAACGTGGAACCGGGGTGCCGTGGATTTGATGGTATCTGATTCTTCCACCATATCGGAAGATCCGCGGAGTGCACGCAGTTTGGCGCGTTCTGCACGGTAGACGATGTAGCGACGGGCAATGCGGTAGTGCCCACGTCGCATCAGCATCATCTCGACGACGTCCTGAATTTTTTCGACTTCAACCCCGGCGTCGGTACTGGCCGCTGATGCAATTTCATTGGCGACCGACTCGACCATCTCCGGGATTTCCATCCGGATTTCGTCATCGAGTGGTTGATTTTCCGCAAGGTTCAGTTCCGCGCGGAAAGCGTTGGAAATTGCTCGACCGATCAGCGAAGCATCAAAGGGAGCTGTCCGCCCCCCGCGCTTCGTGACGATCCATTCTGTTTGCGCTCGAATCATTCGATTGCCTCCTTAAAATGGAATGCTAAAAATCCGGCTGTGTCCATGCCGACAGCAGCTTGTGTATCAATTAGAAACGTTGTGATGAGACCGCAATGACTCACACAGTGCCCCACAATATGGTGAACTCACACGAGAGGGTCGGAAATGTAACAACAGACAAGACAGGAAACATGAAGAGACGGGAGCAGGCAGGCAGCATTATTATGGTGCATGAACTGGCAACTCCTTTTGCTCTTACGAAACCCTCACTGATCTGAAATTCGATTTCTAAAACCATCTGAATGTGAGAGCTGAGGATCCACCAAACCCCTGAGAGACAGGTTTTCTGATTAGCTCGCAGGTATTTTGTGCAGTCTGGAGAGAGACAAGAGCACGGTCTGGAACTATTCAAATCAACACTGTCAAAAGGCTTGGCAAAACCAACTTTTTTCGACCCACAACGAAACACCCGTTTAGTGTTTTTTGTGAGTCACTCACTCATAACACCCAATATAGTGTGTATATTTCAGTAGTCAATACTAAATGTTGGACATCGTCCAAAGATGTCAAGAATCATTAGCAAGACTCTGGAAAACCCTGTATTTGTAGAAATTACACACAAATTTCATTCAAATCCAATCTTCAGATCACCGAAATTTCTAAAAGATTTTTTTCTGAACCGGCTGACCGTCAAACTTTCAAATGCCCCCTCATCTTGCAAAAAGAGACCAGCTTAATAGAGGGCAAAACATCAGATTACGCGATTCTTCATCAGAATTTCACGAGTCCTGTTTTCAGAGAGAACAGGACTGAGGACGCGGCAAATCAACGATTCCTGCCAGAAATACGCCGCAGCAGACTCTGAAACAACAATACGCCGAACTCAAATCGGGACACCACGGGGCGCTGCTTCCAGACATTGAACTGCTGCTGTTCGATGTGATCGAGTATTTTCAGGCCTCCCCGCAGAAACAGATCGATGTCGACCTGCAGGCGCCCCGGAAGCTGCGCGATCAGAGGCACGCCATCCCGCAGGTACTGCCGCGCACGCGCGACTTCAAACGCCATTAAATTCTGAAACGACGCGTTGAATTCGTGCTGCTCAAATTGCGATCTGGTATAGCCGAACTGCTCATAATCTTCACGGGGAAGATAGATGCGACCCATCGCAAAGTCACGGGCCACATCCTGCCAGAAATTGGCCAGTTGTAATCCCGTGCAAATCGAATCCGACCAGACCAGTGTTTCCGGGGAAACGGCTTCACACAGATGCAGCACCAGGCGTCCCACCGGATTGGCACTTCTCTGGCAGTACGAAAGCAGTTCTTCGAAGGTCTGATATTCGTTGACGTGTTGATCCTGTTCGAACGCCTGGATCAGATCATCGAAGGCGGTTTGAGGCAAATTGTATTTCACAATCGTAGGAGTCAGCGCGATAAAGACCGGATGCAGACGAGGCGTGGATACCGACGATTCCTCTTCCCCGGTCTTCTGAATACTCTGATAGCATTCCACCAGTTGAGACCGCCACCAGGCCAGCAGATGGAGTGACCGGTCGGCCCCTGCAATTTCATCCCCCAGATCGTCGGCCCAGCGGCAGAAGGCGTAGACATTGTAAAAATGCTGACGCAACTCCCGCGGCAGTGCCCAGGAGACGGGCGGGAAATTCTCGTAATGTCCCAGGGCAATCCGACGGCAATACGCGTCTGCCTCATCCAGGGAGACTGGAGCATCCGTTCCCTGAAAACAGGGGGAATCGGGCCCCCAGGCCGCTAATTCATGCTCAAATGCCGTCATTTAGCCGGAACTTCCCAAACGCATAGCGCCAGTTGATTAACAATCGTCTCCCAACTGGATAATCTATAAGAAATAAGACTCAACCGCTTACCATGCCAGAGCCGTTACAGGCAGCCTGTCATGTTCTGTTTCAAAACCGCCCGGCTTCAGCACGCTCTGAATGCCAGCAGAAAAACCATACTTCGAATCGGCGGGCGCTCAACAGATTCTGATACCAGCAGACTCAGGGATACAGGTCCCGAGGCTGGAAATCAAGAGAGCCAACCCAATCCTGTTCGATTCATACTGAAAACGCTTTCCAGAGAAAAACGCAAAAACCATGGCCATTCCCAAAATTGCTATCGTGGGGCGCCCCAATGTTGGCAAAAGTTCGATCTTCAACTGGCTCGCCGGCCATCGCGTGGCGATTGTCGACCCGACTGCCGGCGTGACCCGCGACCGGGTCACATACATGATCCATGAAAAAGACCGCTACTTCGAACTGGTCGACACCGGCGGAATCGGCATCACCGACAGTGACGATCTGTCCGAAGACATTGAACGCCAGATCCAGGTCGGCATTGAAGAAGCTGACCTGATCCTGTTTGTCGTTGACGGGACGCTCGGCGTGGCGCATCTGGACGAAGAAGTGGCCCAGCGCCTGCGGTCTATTGAAAAACCGAAAATCCTGTGCATCAACAAATGCGATTCCACCAAAACAGATGACGAAGCAGCACAGTTCTTTCGCCTGACAAATTCCCCCGTCGTACTGACGAGTGTGAAAGGGAACCGGAACCGCAATGAGCTGATGAAAGCGATTCTCGACAATCTGCCGCCTGCTGAAGAATTCGAAGTCAGCGAAGGGGAAAGTCTGGCTGCAGAACCCGAACTGAAAATCGCGATCGTCGGTCGGCGGAATGTGGGCAAAAGCACGTTCATCAATGCACTCGCAGAATCAGAGCGGATGATTGTCAGTGAAGTCGCCGGTACCACCCGCGACAGTGTCGACATCCGGTTTGAGTTCGACGACAAATCATTCCTTGCCATCGATACGCCGGGTGTGCGCAAGCGGAAAAGCCTCGCCAACGATATTGAATTTTACGGCTTGACCCGGGCGAAACGCAGCATCCGTCGCGCCAATGTTGTGCTGATGTTCTTCGATTCACAGCAGACGATTTCCAAGGTCGACAAACAGCTGGTTTCGGAAATCGAAGAGAACCACAAGCCCTGTATCTTTGTGGTCAACAAGTGGGACCTGGCCCGGGAAAGCAAAATGACGTCGGAAAAATGGGATGAATATCTGACGTCCCAGTTCCGTACCATGCGACATGCCCCGGTGGCGCTGGTCACCGCGAAAGACTCTCGCAATATCAAGCAGGTGATTAACCTGGCACAGACGATTTACAAACAGTCGCGCATTCGTGTCTCAACGGGGCGCCTGAATAAAGTGGTGCGGGCGGCCATCCAGAACAATCAGCCCCCCTACTCCAAAAACCACCGTCCTAAAATTTACTACGCCACACAAGTCGCTACTGAGCCGCCGACGATTGTCTTGAAATGTAACGATCAGAAACTGTTCAGCGAATCCTGGAAACGATACCTGAGCGGCGTGCTGCGGGAAGAACTCCCCTTCAAAGAGATCCCGATTAAAATTTACTATCGCCCGAAAGACGCGAAAGAAGAATCAGGCCCCAGCCTGGATATGGTCGAACAGGACGATTTCGAAGCATTTGAGCCCGACCATTCTTAGCGCTCAACAGGAAATTCAGCTGCTGTCTAATCGAATTTCATTTCCCTGATGTGGGCAGCCGCAGCGTCTGCGAGTACGTCGCGGAACATGCGGTCGGGATTGTCAAAAAAGGCGATGCTGATGCCACGATCGACAGAGCGCGTGGCCAGCAGGGTCAGCATCGGCGTGGGAGGCACGTAACGCTCCATGTAAATGAGCCGCATACCGGGGCCCTCGAGATTCAAAAGGCGTTCAAAATACTGCATCGCCAGATTGCCATCGCGGGCCAGCACAGCCCCTTTCACTGAGACGCGCAGCTTCTGCCATTCTTCCGGTGTCATCTCTTTTTTCCAGGCCATGACCTGCCGGTGCATGGCATCGAGCTGACTGGCTGCTGCTTCGGCAATGTTCGCCTGAATCAGCGGCAGTATACTGCGCGTGAATGCGTAAAG
>JAGQQP010000182.1 GCA_020426085.1 Planctomycetaceae bacterium
AGCAGACCAGCGGTGCCTCAATCGTCGATAATATGAAACTCAATCTGCTGGTCGCCTCGGGAGGCGTTCTGTCACACGCCCCCAACATGAACCAGACAGCTGCCATGATGATCGATGCCTTTGAACCTGAAGGCATGACCGTCCTGGCCAAAGACAGTATTTTCATGATGCCTCATCTGGGCGTATTAGCTCAGGTCCATCCCCGCGCAGCGCTTGAGGTATTTGAGCGTGACTGTCTGATCTACCTCGGTACCTGTATTGCACCGCGTGGCATGTATCGCGCCGGAAAATCCTGTTTCCGTTATCACATCCGCAGTCATTCCCTGGAAGAGACGGGGGAAATGTTTTGTGGCGAGATGAAGATGTTTCCCCTTGATGAAAACGAACAGGCGGTGGTCACTGTAGAACCGGGCCGCGGTTACGATTTTGGAAATGGTTCCGGCAAGCGGAAAGAGTTCGAAGCACGCGGCGGCAAGGTGGGACTGATTCTGGATGCGCGTGGCAGACCACTGGTTGTTCCCACCAGCGAAAACAACCATTTATCCGAATTAAACAGCTGGATCGAGGAACTGCAGCTGTATCCTGAACCGGCTCTTACTGAAGTTTGATTCAACCAGCAGAGACAAATCAATTATGGCGAAGGCATATTCCCCCGGCTTACAGATCAGTCAGCGTGTTCTGCACTCCAGCAAACGAATTCTCCCCATTCCGGGAGACGTACTCGTGAAGGAAGGTGACCAGGTCACCGCGGATCAGATCGTCGCCCAGACCTTCATGCCCGGCGATGTCACACCGATCAATATTGCCAATCAGATTTCCGTGGCCCCTTCCGAAGTCCCCCACTGCATGCTGATTCCGGAAGGGGAGGAAGTCCACGTCGGAGATACTCTCGCGCGCAGCAATGGGATCTTTGGTTTTTTCAAATCAGAAACCAAAGCCAAAACAGCGGGAACCATTGAATCGATCTCCCATGTCACCGGGCAGGTCATTTTAAGAGGTGACCCCATGCCGATTCAGGTTTGTGCGTATCAGGCGGGAACTGTAAAAGAAGTTATTCCCAACCAGGGTGTGGTCATCGAATCGGAAGTCACTTTTTTACAGGGAATTCTCGGGATCGGCGGGGAAGCCTTTGGAGTCATTACGTTTGCCTGCCAGGACAAACAGCAATCATTAACAGATGATCTTCTGGACGAATCCATGCGGGGCAAAATCGTCATCGGCGGTGCCCGCATGACCGGCCAGGCAGTCAGGAGGGGAATCGAAATTGGGGTCGCTGCGATAATTTCAGGGGGAATCGATGATGAAGACCTCAAGGAAATCCTGGGCTACGATCTGGGTGTGGCCGTCACCGGCTCAGAACATATTGGCACGACGCTGATCATCACAGAAGGCTTCGGTGATATCGCAATGGCAGATCGCACGTTTAACCTGCTGAAAGAACGCGAAGGTGCCAAAGCCGCCGTCAACGGAACCACTCAAATCCGCGCCGGCGTACTGCGGCCGGAAATCGTGATCCCACTGGATAACAACTCTTCAACGAGCAACGAAACCAGTAAGAGTGTTTCGACAGGAATTCTGGAAACGGGTGTTCCGGTGCGAATCATCCGTGATCCTTATTTTGGACTGCTGGGTGAAGTTGGTGAGATGCCAACAGAACTGCGGACTCTTGAATCAGGCTCACAGTCACGCGTGCTGGAAGTCATTCTGGATTCAGGAGAGAACGTGATCGTTCCCCGTGCCAACGTGGAACTCATCGAAGGATAATCATTCATGCAATACCAGACCTTCAAATCTGCTCTGAGCTGCCTGTTGCTGACGGTTGTCGCAGTTTCAGGAAATTCTATGATACAGGCTGCCGAACCACCCGCGCCTCCCATTGATTTTCTTGCGGAAGATGTGCCCGGTGATGCAGGAACTGCCATTGATCTGTCCTGGACACTTTCGCCGGATGACCAACCCGATCTCAAACCGCGCAAGGTTCTGCGATATGTCATCTATCGTAAAGAAGCAGATAACCAGGAGTCAAAGTATGAAAACATCGGCGAACCAACATACCAAGTCAATACATTTCGCGATTCGAACTGCAAAACCGGGACTCCCTACCTCTACCAGATCGAGGCCGTCGGTCAGGAGGGCCTGACCTCTGCTCCGGTGGTCATTAAGGAACCTGTCATCGCCTCGCTGCAATGGTTTAATCAGCAGCGTGAGTGGTTTGCCGTTTTTGTCGTCTTGATCTGCGGTTCGGTCATATTCTTCATCCGCCTGGCACGGAGTGGAAAAGAACTGAAGGTCCGAAAGATAGCGGGACTGGAAGCGATAAACGATGCCGTCGGCCGTGCAACGGAAATGGGACGCTCCTGCCTGTTTGTTCCCGGAATTCAGGACATCAATGATATCCAGACCGTCGCCGGGATCACCGTGCTCGCGCAGGTGGCAGAAACGACGGCAGACTATCGAGCAACACTCGAAGTTCCGACTTCCCGCTCACTCGTGATGACAACGGCCCGCGATACGGTCGAAGCAGCTTATCTGGCGGCAGGCAGACCGGATGAATATAACGAAGACGATATCTACTATATTACTGACGAGCAGTTCGGGTACGTTGCCAGCGTCACCGGCAAGATGGTTCGCGACAAACCGGCGGCCTGCTTTTATATGGGCGCATTTTACGCCGAGTCACTGATTCTGGCAGAAACAGGTAACTCCGTCGGTGCGATTCAGGTGGCAGGTACCGCGATGCCGACCCAGCTCCCTTTCTTCGTCGCCGCCTGTGACTTCACACTGATTGGTGAAGAGTTCTTTGCCGCATCAGCATACCTGTCCGGTGAACCTCAGCAGTTAGGCAGCCTGAAAGGACAGGACTTCGGAAAACTGATCGGAGGCCTGTTACTGATAGCAGGCTGCATTATCATGACTCTCTCTTCCATCCAGACACAGGGAGCGACTCCGGAGAATCAGAAGCCGACCTACCTGCAGTCAGCTTCGAACTACATCATACAGAACATCCTCGGTAAAGGAGGTTTTAAATAATGAAGCGAACCGTTCCGCTGTTCATTTCAGCAATCACAGGGTTTGTCCTCATTGGGACAGCGTTTATCCCCAAATTCGTTGACTGGGGAAACGACGCGATGGCCTGGTTCAATCTGCTGGCCGCTTTTGCTTTCATCCTTGGCGGAGGCAATCTGCTTAAGATGCAGTTACAGAAAATTTCTGCACAACAGCCAGGCTGGGGTTATGCAGCTGTCACTTTGATCGCATTTTTTGTCACATTGTTTGTCGGACTGGTAAAAGTCGGCGTGCACCCGAATGTAAAGTTCCCTGAATTTGCCTGGTCGGGAGATTATCTGCAGGAAGATGGCGCCTTCTGGTGGCTGTTCGAATATATTTTCACCCCACTTTCAGCCACCATGTTTGCTTTGCTGGCGTTTTATATTTCATCCGCAGCCTTTCGGGCCTTCCGTGCCAAAAATACAGAAGCCACAATTCTGCTGATCATTGCCGTCATCATTCTACTGGGACGAACTTACGCCAGTGTCTGGTTAACAGGCTGGTTACCAGATGAATTTATCCTCGGCGACAGCGGCATCAAATACAGCGATTTCAATCTGCAGAATTTATCCGAAGTCATCATGGAAAATTTTACAACTGCGGGGATGCGGGCCATCAAAATTGGAATTGCACTAGGGGTGGCTTCGACTTCTCTGAAAGTGTTATTAGGCGTTGATCGTTCTTACCTTGGTTCGGATCAGGAGGTGTAATCAATGCTGGATTTTCTACAACATCTGGATCGTCGCTGGATCTTTTTACTCATGTTTATCGCTGTTGCTGTCCCTCTTATCATGGGCACAACGTTTCCTGAAGTCCCCTCGGATCAGGTAATGGCGGTTTTTGAAGCGGTCGATAATCTGCCCGACGGTTCCAATGTCGTGATGGCATTAGACTATGATCCTGCCAGCCAGGGAGAACTTCAGCCGATGGCCTCGGCCTTCACAAGACATTGTGCCATCAAAAAACACAACATCTACTTTATGACGCTCTGGCCGCAGGGAATCTCCATGATCCAGAATTCCATCGGCATCCTGCAGGATGAATACCCGGAGACTTACAAAGGGAAATACGGAACGAAATACGTCAACCTTGGATTTCGAGCCGGTAACGAAGGCGTGATTAAACTGGTCGTCGAAGATCTGAAAAAATCCTACTCCACAGATATCCACGGAACCAATCTGGATAATATTCCCCTTACAAAGAACCTCAAAAACATTCAGCAGGTCGATCTGTTGTGTAATGTCAGCGCCGGATATCCTGGCTCGCAAGAATGGGTACTTTATGGCTCCTCCCCGTTTGATATCCCCACCGTCGTTGGTTGTACCGGAGTTCAAGCTCCGATCATGTTGCCTTATATTCCAGATCAGCTGACGGGCATGCTTGCTGCAATCAAAGGAGCTGCCGAATACGAACAGGCCATAATCAATGCCTACCCGGAACTGGAAAGTAACCCCAACGCCAAGGAAGGCCTTGTTCGCATGGGGCCTCAACTGGTAGCACACCTGCTGCTCATCAGCCTGATCTTATTAGGTAACGTGATTTATATCTGGGAACGAAAACAGGGACTGCACCAATGAAGCAATCAACACTCATCTGGACAATCTTGATGGTCGCCGGTGGTGGATTTCTACTGTTCCAGGCCAGTAAAGGCAACGGACGCGTCTATGTACGTGAAATCCCCGTAGAGGCCACAGCATCACAGCCCGACTCTGAGCCCCAGGTTTATCAATGGACTAAAAACCAGCAGGTGCCTCAATCTGAGAAGGATGATCCCGGTGTCAGTTTCAGCCTGTCTCGCACAGTCGGTCTCTGGGTCGCCGCATTCTGCACACTGGCAATCTTTTCATTTCTCTATGGTGACAATCCCCTGTATAAGTTTACGGAAGCGATCTTCGTTGGCGTCTCAGCTGGCTATGCCATGGTCGTCGCTTTCTGGACCGAAATTGCTACAAACCTTTTCGCCAAGCTGCTTCCCGGCCTGGCACGCATCACCTTCTATCCTGACATTGATTCCACGACCAGACCGGAATTACTTTACCTGATCCCGCTTGTTTTAAGTATTTTACTCTTATGGCGATTGTCTCCCAAAGGGAGCTGGATTGCCCGCTGGCCACTGGCATTCTTCATCGGCGCGACAGCCGGCATCCGCTTAATCAGTTACCTGGAAACGGACTTTATCGGGCAGTTGCAAAGCACCGTCATGCCATTCCTTGTATTTGCGTCCGATGGCTCTCTGCTGTGGGACAAATCGTTGAAGAACACAGTATTCATCGTGGGAGTACTCTCCTGCATGGTTTATTTCTTTTTCTCAATCGAGCATGAAGGCATCATCAAATATGTTTCTCGTCTGGGAATCTGGGTTTTAATGGTTACCTTCGGAGCCAGCTTTGCTTACACCGTCATGGGGCGAATCGCGCTGCTCAGTGGTCGACTTGTATTCCTGTTTAATGACTGGCTGGGAATCTAAGATTCGACCTGCGTCATTACTCTCCTTCCTCATCAGACGGGAAATAATGCCTCATTCCCCCGACATTCGATTCAACTCAACCTTAATTCCCAGTTCACTTAAGGATTACGGTCCATTGAGAATCTGATGAAGATCCGGTTTTTGTGAAAAGCATTTCCATTCTACGCTACGCGTCCATTTCCTGATCTGCTATATTTGAGTTCAGCCCACCGGTCGCCCGCCCCGGGTTGATACCTCAACTATTCCAGGCAAGAAATAGATCGAAATGAATTCGCAGTCGACTGCTGACGCGGAGTTGAATGCAACCTCCCCCGAACTCTCAGTCCCCACTTACAAATTCTTTCCCGGTTGGACGATGATCGGGATCGCGGCAATGGCGCAGTTTTTATCAGCTCCCGGCCAGTCGTTTTCTGTTGCCGTGTTCAAAGATCCGATGCGGGCCTCATTGGGGTTAACCGAAACTCAGTACTCACTCGCTTACGGCTTCGCCACGATTGTCAGTGCCTGCCTGCTCCCTTTTGTCGGACGACTGCTGGACCGCTGGGGGGCAAGAATCATTCTGCCCATCATTGCCGTCGGTCTCGCAGCCGCCTGTTTTTTCATGTCACGAATTCACTCACTGTCGGAACTTTATGTCGGATTCAGTCTCGTTCGCAGCCTGGGACAGGGTGCGCTCACATTGATCTCCGTGTGGATGGTGGGAGAATGGTTCGAGAAAAAGCGGGGGCGTGCCACCGCACTGGCCGGGTTTGGCAGCGCCTTTTCCGTTATGACGATTCCACTGCTTAACAGCTGGCTGATTACCCATTATGGCTGGCAGACCGGCTGGGTATTTCATGCAGTCACTGTGGCGGTCTGCCTGATTCTGCCCGGCATCTTTATCGTCAGAAATCGACCGGAAGACCTGGGGCTGCATCCCGATGGAATCGGCCCTGCGGAAGAACTGGAAGTTGAAGAAGATTTCTCCGGCAGACAGAAGCGTCCGTTGATTACTGCGACCATCGAATCCTGGACTGTCCGGCAGGTTTTACGTGATCCGACTTTCTGGAAACTTCTGACCGTTATCACAACTCATGCCCTGGTGGGAACCGGGCTGGTATTTCACCAGATCGCTTTGTTAGGCAGTCACGGTGTTCCCATGAACTGGGCCATTCGCATGATGTCCTTTCAGGCACTCTGTGCGACAGTGCTGATGTTCCCCGCCGGCTGGTTAACTGATCGATTTCCCAGCCGTTACATCCTCTGTGGCTCAATGATCTGCCTGTCACTGGCGAATCTGATTGTGCTCACCATGCCCGCCCTGTGGATGGTGGTTGTCTATACGTTTCTGCTCGGTTTGACCGGCAGCGTATTTCGCAGTACGGCCACCGTGGTCTGGATCAACTATTACGGCCGAATGAACCAGGGAGCCGTCCGTGGAGTTGCCTGGTCGATGATGATTCTGGCCTCCGCATTAGGACCGCTTCCGGTTGCCATGTCGATCGACTACTTCGGCTCCTATAACCCGGTGCTTTACTTATTCATGACAATTCCATTAATCTCCGCAGCAGCTGTCTGGTCAGCACATCCTCCGAAGCTGCTTAAACAGCAGGAAGAAACGGCAACAGAAACGCCAGGTTAAGCCAGTCAGAGCCGGGCACCACAGAATTTGCAGTAGGTGGCATTGGAATCATGACCTTCCCGCATACATTCCGGACAGACCTGCGTCGTAATTTTGGTTTCCTCAGATCCTTTTCCACCGTGTGCCAATTCAGCAGAGACGATTCCCGTGGGTACGATAATCAGGCTGTACCCTAATATCATAATGATTGCTGCCAGAAATTTACCCAGTGGCGTCACTGGTGCAGCATCACCGTAACCGACCGTGGTCATTGTCACGATCGCCCAGTACATGCTTTCGGGAATCGAATCAAAGCCACTCCCCTTGCCTTCTTCAATCAGATGTAACGCCGCCCCCTCAATCACAACGGCAATCACAACCGTTGCCAGAAATACTGCAATCTTGGATCGGCTGGCCCAGATAGCACGTCGCAACTCGGACGCTTCCGAAAGCATATGTCCCAGTTTGAATATCCGGAATGCCCGCAGCAGACGCAAGGCTCGGATCACTCCCAGGCGCTGGGTTTCCACGGGTGCGATATTCATGATGTAGGTAGGTAGAATCGAAAGTAAATCGACAACGCCATAAAAGCTGAAGATATAGCGTAATGGTCGACGGGCACAAATAATTCGCGCCACATACTCAATCGTAAAGAGTATCGTGAAAAACCATTCAGCATAATGAAACTGATCATTGTATT
>JAGQQP010000183.1 GCA_020426085.1 Planctomycetaceae bacterium
CACATTCGATCTGTACGCTCGAATTCGAAGATCACCGCCCGCTGTACGACTGGATCCTGGACGAACTCGAAGTCTTCCATCCACAGCAGATCGAATTTGCCCGGCTCAACATGACTTATACTGTGATGAGCAAACGCAAACTGCTTGAACTGGTGCAGGGGAAATATGTTTCCGGCTGGGATGATCCCCGGATGCCCACCATCTGCGGCATGCGGCGGCGAGGTGTGACCCCCGAGGCACTGCGCGAATTCTGCAAAACGATCGGCGTGACCAAGTACAATTCGATGACAGATAAGGGCGTGCTGGAAAACTGTATTCGGGATCACCTGAATCAGGTTGCGCCGCGCGTGATGGGAGTTCTGAATCCGCTGCGCGTGGTGATTGAAAATTATCCGGAAGACACAAGCGAAGAACTGGACGCCATCAACAATCCGAACGATGAATCGGCGGGAACCCGAAAAGTACCTTTCTCGAAAGTGATTTACATCGAGAAAGACGATTTCATGGAAGATCCGCCTAAGAAATTCTTCCGTCTTTCACCGGGTAAAGAAGTGCGACTGCGTTACGCTTATTTTGTAACCTGCACTGATGTGGTCAAAGACGAAAATGGCGAAGTGGTCGAACTCCGCTGCACTTATGATCCCGAAACCAGGGGCGGAGATGCTCCCGACGGGCGTAAAGTCAAAGCGACCATTCACTGGGTCTCGGAAGCACATGCTCTGGATGCCGAAGTGCGGTTGTATGACCACCTGTTCGATCAGCCCGATCCGGAAGATCTGCCGGAAGGCGTCGACTACAAGTCGAACCTCAATCCCAGATCGTTACAGGTTTTATCCGGCTGTAAGCTGGAGCCGGGGCTCAAAGAGGCAGAACCGGGCAGTCGCTTCCAGTTTGAGCGACTGGGTTATTTCTGCGTCGATACCAGAGATTCGGAACCAGGCAAACCGGTCTTTAACCGGACGGTCACTTTACGTGATACCTGGGCCAAAATCGGGAAGCAGAATTAAACGACTTATGCCAGGCGCATAAAAAAACACTCGTCGAACGGAAGTTCGACGAGTGAGCCCATGCACTTCAAAGTGCTCATGTTTTAACTTTGAGTTATGGTGTTCGCTGTGCTACGGTAATGTCGCTGCCTGCTGTTACCGGAGCTGACTGTTCAGTACGAGGAACCCGACGTGTCCAGCCACTGGCACGAACGATTGATGGCAGTGGTCGCTCTGAAGTTTCAGGTTCATAGCCTGCACGACGTGTGGGGGGGAAGGCCGGTGCAGTTGATTCCTGAGGAACTTCGTAAGAAGAGCGTCGGAAAGACGAATCATCATCCAGGCTGGATCGACGAGGATCGGAAGCGGGATCACGATTGTACTTCTCACCATTTGCATCAAATGAATCGTCGTACTTTTTCTTGTTCAGAGCCGAACGCTGACGGATGGGCTCGGGGGCACCAGCTGAAATGTAAGGCTCAGGAGTTGGCAGTAATGCGGTTGTTGTTCCACTGATTCCATCATAGGAAGGATACACGTAAGCAGTACGTGTTGTTGGAATCGACCGCATCACGGTAACTGGTTTCATTGCCGTTACAGTGGTTTTGACATAACGTGTTGAATTCACGGCAACCTTACGTGTAGTCGTATAGGGAACCATTTTCGCAACGTTGTATGTTACCTGACGGGTCTGCTGTACGGCGACCTGTCGTGTGACAGGCACGTTCTGTACAACCACGTTCGGCACATAATGTCGGGTTGTTTTGTATTGTGGCGTAAATGCCATCCGCATGGAGTACCCGGTACGATTCATCCAGCCCATTAAGTTGGGGCGGTTATCGTAATCACAGGGAGATACACGGGGAACGCACTGGCGTTGTGTCACCCAGCGTCCCATGTCCTTCTGTACCTGGCGGCACTCGGTGACATTCTGGTAAGTGGTGCAGGGAACATCGACTGTTCTCGGTTCCAGTACCTGGCGATAAGCGGTCACCTGCTGATCGACGTATTTGGTTTCAACGACTGGTTTCATCACAGTCTGCTGGACAGGTCGATACTCGGTGACAGGAACCTGACGATAGGTTGTCTGGGTCACAGGAATCGGACACTGCACCACAGGTTGTGGACAACAGCTTTGCACGACCGGAGGTGGTGCACAGGAATTACAGTTGTTAAAGGGCAGCCACTGAGCCTGAGCAGTTCCTGCAGCCAATGAAAAACATGTAATCCCCACTACGGGAATCGAACGAATGACGCTTTTTAACATGAGCATGTCCTACAAAGAGAGTCTTTGAGAGGGGGTATTTGATGGAGTTAATGTGAAGTGTGCAATCTCTGACGGTTAAGGCTGACCGCCGAACCATTGCGATGGGGCAGGTTTTTTATGAAATATTGAAATTGGGGTCAAGTCGGATTCAGCAAAATGCCGATACCGGTGTACCTGAATCATACCGAATCAGATCTAATCTGCTGTTTTCATTAGGGTTATGGAATTCTGATCTTTTTGTGAGATTGATGGAACCACTAAAAATTTAATGCAGGATTAACTGGATTAACCGAGAAAGTTGATCTCAACGATGCCAGATTGCCGATGAAATCCCTGTTATCGGGCAAATTACGTACGTCACGCGGGGAGGTTCCTCCCTAAAATTACCAAACTGTTATATGATCAACACTGAATTAAAGTTTTGATTTTCATGGACTTACACCTTTAATACAGGCAAGATTCATGTTGCCGGCAATACGGAGATTGCTGTAAAATCACAAGTTCGTAATACGCGAAATACTCTCATAGACTCGATCCCTTCACTTCTGCCCGGTTGTTTAGATCGAACGAGAGATCGACTTAAGTAACACACGGAAGTGTTCTGTGGATAATCTCTCCCCCGACAATCAGGAACGGTCTTTCCTCAGCGAGACTCTGGCTGCGATGACACAGTTTGTGATCTCGCATTCAAAGTTCAGTCTGGCCTTTGCGCTGATCGTCTCGATCGGGTGTGTGCTGCTGACAGTCTTCCGACTCGAATTCAAAACGGATCGTGCCGATCTGATCGACCCGACAGCTGCCTTTCATAAGAAGTGGATCAACTACACTGAGAGCTTCGGCAGTTCATCCGATCTCGTGTGTGTGGTCGAAGCGGATTCACCTGAATCAATCAAATATGTATTACGAACACTGGGGCAGCGTATTGAAAAGCATCCTGAGTTGTTCGAAAATCCGCTGTATCAGATCAATCCGGGCGATTTACCCTCGAAGGGGCTTCAGTATTTAACGCCGCGCCAGTTGCAGGCAGGTCTGAATCGACTCGATGAATATGGGCCGATCTACCGCAATGGACGTTGGGATCTGACACAGGTTGACCTGCTCTACGATCGTCTGCGTTATCAGATTCAGTCACGTTCTGCCAGCTACCGTGGTGCCGACACAGATCAGTATCTGGAACCGCTGTTTCAGCATGCTGCCATCCTTTCCAGCAGCATGTCACGCTTTCTGGCTGATCAGAACGATTTCCGGTCTCCCTGGCCTTCGATTGTCCCCGTGAACGAACGCATGCGCGAACGCTCTCGTGAAGTGATCTACCTGCTCAATGAAAGCGGTACGATGGGCTTCCTGAAAGTGTTCCCCGTTCATCAGGAAGACGGATTTGACGGTGCCACCAAAGCCATTGAAAAAATGCGTGGCATTATTGGGGAAGTGGTCGCTGAGAACCCCGAAGCCAAAATCAGCCTGACTGGAATTCCGGTCCTTGAAAATGATGAGATGCGTAAGTCGAAAGCTGATATGATCAACGCATCAATCATTTCCTGCTTTGGAGTGGGCCTGTTACTGTTTATCGGGTTTCGCGGTTTCCGTCATCCTCTGCTGACACTGCTGATGCTGGCAGCCGGAATGGCCTGGGCCTTCGGTTATACCACTCTTACAATCGGTCATTTGAATATTCTCTCCGTCTCGTTTGCCGTCATCTTGATTGGTCTTGGTATCGATTTTGGCATTCATTATCTGGCGAAATATATTGAGCTGCGGCATCGAGGAGAAGATCTCGAACCAGCGTTACTGAAGACCTCCCGGACGGTGGGAACTGGTATCGTAACTGCTGCGATTACGACGGCTCTTGCGTTTTACTGTGCCGGTCTGACTCCCTTTCTGGGCATCGCCGAGCTGGGTTTTATTGGTGGCGGTGGAATCCTGTTGTGTGCGGTGGCAACATTCATTGTTCTGCCGGCACTATTATCGCGGGCCGATAAAGACGTAGAAGTCAAACAGATGCCAACACCCTTCCAGGGTAAATGGCTGCAGAAAATGATCAACCGCTTCCCGCGGACCGTTGCCATTGTGTCTCTGGCGATCGTTGCTTTCTGCGCCAGCCAGGTGGTTCATAAAACGGAAGACGGCTGGAGTTCCAAAGTCGTTTACGATTACAATCTGCTGAACCTGCAGGCTTCGGGACTGGAATCGGTCGAAATTCAGAAACGCATCTTCAACGATGCCCAGAATTCACTGTTATTCGCCGTCTCCGTAGCTGACAGCCCTGAAGAGGCACGTGAGCTGCGTAAAAAATTCGAAGCCCTGCCTGCGGTGCATCACGTGGAAGAACTGGCTTCACGTGTTCCCGCTTATTCATCGCAGGAAACAAATCTACTCGTGCAATCGTATCGAGCACAACTGACACATTTACCTCGTGAAGTGCCGTTGGTCACGCGACTCAATCCCTCGACGATCGGACGCAAGCTGGAACAGTTTTATGTACTGTTGTCGCGTTACAATCACCCGACAGCACAGAAGACGGCTCGGATGCTGGACCAGTTTCTCAACCGTTTTGAATCGATGACATTGACTCAGCAGTCCCGGTTCCTGGACGAATTCCAGTACCGCACGACGGCTTCTCTGCTTGGACAGTTCCAGGCATTACGAAGCGCATCAGATTCAACCCCGGTTCGTTTTTCTGATCTCCCCCGTTCACTGACTTCACGCTTTGTCAGCGCAGAAGGAAAATGGTTGATTCAGGTCTATCCCCGCAATCATATCTGGGAGATCGAACCTCTGGAAGAATTTGTGAAGGAAGTCCGTTCCGTAGATCCCGATGTCACAGGTACTCCATTACAAAACTACGAAGCGGCACAACAGATCAAGATGAGTTATAAGACGGCATCGATTTACGCTTTGGCCGTCATTTGTGTTGTTTTGCTGATCGATTATTTGAGCCGCAGTCATGCTACGATGGCATTGGTCCCTGCAGTGATTCTGACGGTCTGTACCTGGTTCATTCTGTTTAACCGGGGGACTCCGATCAGCGTCGAAGCAGCAATCGGCATGTTTCTGGTCATGAGTTTTGGTGTGTCCTTCGTTTTAGATCGCAGTAGTGTCTGTCATGCCTTGCTCACCATGCTGCCGCCAGTTGTGGGGGGGATTGTCATGTTTGGAATCCTGGCAATGACTTCGATCGATCTGAACCCTGCCAATCTGATTGTGCTCCCGTTGATTTTGGGAATTGGCGTCGATGACGGTGTGCATGTGGTACATGACTTCCGTATGAAAAATGGACCGTACAAGACTTCTCCCAGCACCATTAATGCGATTGTGATGACCTCTCTGACCTCGATGATCGGCTTCGGCAGTATGATGGTTGCCACGCACCGCGGGCTCTACAGTGTGGGGCTGGTGCTGGTGATCGGTGTCGCCTGTTGTCTGTTTATCTCGCTGGTAACATTACCTGCTCTCTTGACCTGGATCTCCAATCGTCAGGAATCAGCTGATTCCCTCAGTATGGATGACGAGGATGGATCCCGGCAGAATCGCAAGAAGAAGCAACAGAATCAGGATCGAATGGAAGCCGCTGCCTGATGCCGCTTACATAATCCAGCCGCCACCCAGAACACGGTCTTCATCATACAGTACCACAGCCTGGCCTGGGGCAACCCCGTATTCCGGATTATCAAAGGTGACACGGAAGCGATCTTCATCGAGTATTTCGACCAGGCAATCTGCTTCTTTATGCTGATATCGAATCTGGGCCTGACAACGGATCTCTGAGCCAGGATCATCAATCAGCCAGTTACTGCGATTCGCTTCCAGAGAGTTACGTGCCAGCTCGTCTCGCGTGCCGATGACGACGCGGTTCGTTTCCGGTTCAATTTTGATCACGAAGCGAGGCGTGCCAAAAGCCACACCCAGCCGCTTACGCTGACCGATTGTGTAATTCTCGTAACCCGTATGATGACCGACGACATTGCCGCTGGTATCAACCATTTCCCCCGCGGTTTCCTGCGGTCCACGATAGCGGTTCAGAAATCCAAAGTAGTCGTTGTCGGGAATGAAGCAGATTTCCTGGCTGTCTGGCTTGTTGGCTGTTCTCAGTCCTGCTTCCCCGGCCATCTCGCGGATTTCGGGTTTGACGAATCCACCGACGGGGAAGATGATTTTATCGAGCAGTCCGCGATTGATGCCGAACAGAACGTAGGACTGATCTTTCGATCGATCGAGCCCTCGAATCAGAGCGGGTTGAGACTCCCCGGGAACCGACGTCAGTTGCGCATAGTGGCCCGTGGAAATGTAAGAAGCACCCACCTGTTCTGCGAATTCCCAGAGCTTACCGAACTTCAGCCAGTTGTTGCACATCACACAGGGATTCGGAGTGCGTCCCGCCAGATATTCATCGGCGAAGTAATCTTTGATTCGCCCAAATGCATCTTTAAAGTTGAGGGCATGAAAGGGGATGTCCAGCATGTCCGCCACACGGCGTGCATCCGCAGCGTCGCTGGCCGAGCAGCAGCCCTGTTTGTGCGATTTAAGATTGAGGACGGGCAGACTGTTCTTGTCTTCTATCGCGCAGGCCGTTTCTTCCGTCGCGCCGGACCGCATGAATAGTCCGATGACTTCATAACCCTGTTCCAGTAATAAATGAGCGGCTGCGGAACTGTCCACACCACCACTCATTGCCAGGACAACACGCTGAGACATATCAACTTAACTCGATGTAACATGACGGTAAACTTCGGAAAACTCAGCCCCTATTATAGGCGGCTCCCGGAATGATCACAGTTTTGCAGACCGCGGAAACCCGCGAATTCAAATGAAATCGCGGGATTTGTCGCGTTCGAGGTGGCACCTTAGTTTGCTTCCAGGTCGAGATGTTGTGCCTCAGGAATCTGACGCTGGATTTCCGCCTCGATCTTATCAATTTCTTCCGCCAGCATCTCTAAAACGTCTTCTGTATAGTTCTGACAAAACAATTCGAAATCCTGTTCGCTTTTGATTTCCGGATAGGCGGCCAGTGCTTTTTTCTTGAGACGCTTTGACAGCTCGCGGGAATTAAAACTGAGATCTGCTTTGATGCGATAATTGTCAATGGAAAGAATGCGTGAACGGAGATCGATGACATCTTCAACCAGCGGGTTATTTTTCAAAATGCGAACCACCTGTTCGCGGGTCTGAGGAGGGATACTGGGGCCGACCAGCAGTTCCTGATTGCGGATGATCAGCCAGACTGCAATTCCTCCCAGCAGCACACCGATGCCAATGGAACCGATGGCATCCCAGTAATGGTGTCCCGTCATCTGGGTCAATAGAATCGCGACGAGGGCAATCACGACTCCCAGACAGGCGGCACCATCTTCCAGGATAACAGCGACTGCAGCCGGATCGGCTTCTTTTCGCAGATATTGGTGAAACGGGCGAGCTTCGCGGGCGGCGTTTTTCCATTCCCCTTTGAGAGCCAGAATAAAAACCGCGCCATCGATCACCAGTGCGAAGAGCAGCGCGGCGATGGCCCATTTCATTTCGCC
>JAGQQP010000184.1 GCA_020426085.1 Planctomycetaceae bacterium
GGTACTCAGTCACAACGCGTTAAGAAAATGCAGTCTGCGCTGACTGCCTGGAAGACTGATATAAAGCAGTCTGCAACACCTCAACCTGAAAAATAAACCGTGAAATACCTCCGGGAGAAATAATGATGCTTCGTTTTTCGATCTGGTTAATACTATTTATTTTCGTCTCTCCACTGACATCAAATGCTGCTCCGGACTCATTACAGGCGGGAGCGGCAAAATTCAATATCACTCCGAAAAGTTTTCCCGTCTCGATGACAGGCAGCTTTCAGGATCGTCAGGCACAGTCTGCACATGACCCACTCCATGCCCGGGCTCTGGTTTTGAAAAGTGGAGATACCACTGTTGCCTTTGTTGTTTGTGACATCTGCCTGATTTCACGAGAGATCTTTGATGCTGCCAAGCAGCAGGCCTCTCACAAGACCGGCATCCCTGTGGACCACATGCTGACATCAGCCACTCATACGCATACAGCGCCTACCTCTGTTCCCCTGGCACAGTGCCGCCCCAGTCCGGAATATGTTCAGTTTTTGACCGAGGGAATCGCTCAGGCGATCATCAATGCCCACGCCCGACTGCAACCGGCACAAATCGCCTGGGGAGTAACGCAGGAGCCGGCGGAAGTGAATAATCGGAGGTGGTACGTGAAAGAGGGGAACATCCCGCTAAACCCGTTCGGGAAGATGACGGACAAAGTTCGGATGAATCCACCACGCGGTAGCGAAATACTCATCAAGCCAGCCGGTCCCATCGATCCCGCGATTTCTTTTCTCTCGGTACAGTCGACTGCAGGAAAACCATTAGCGTTGCTGGCAAATTATTCGCTGCATTATGTAGGAGGAATACCGCCGAACCAGCTCTCCGCCGATTATTTTGGGGAATTTGCCAGGCAGATCAAAAAACGGTTGGGGGGAGACGAAACCTTTGTGGGCATCATGTCGAATGGCGCGAGCGGAGACATCAACAACTATAATTTCAAAGAGCCACGTCCACGAGCAGCGGCTTTTGAGCGTGTCATTGCAGTAGCTTCCGTGATCGCGGACAAAACTTACGCAGCGGTGAAAGGTCTGAAGTACCGCCGTACTGCAGAAATTGTGATGCAGGAACGAACCCTGGACCTGGGAATTCGTAAACCAGATCAGGAAGAGCTGGCGTATGCAAAGAAACTGTTGAGCGCTGCGAAAGATCCCGACCGTTTAACCACCAATGAAGTGTATGCCCGGGAAACAGTCAACATCAATCAGGGACCTGATACCGTCAATCTCAAGCTGCAGGCACTGCGAATCGACGAATTGGGAATCGTAGCGATACCCTGTGAAGTCTTTGCGGAAATCGGGCTGGAGATCAAGCAGAAAAGTCCACTTAAACCGACCTTTGTTATTGCGCTGGCAAATGGTTATAACGGTTATCTTCCTACACCTGAGCAGCATAATTTGCAGGGGTACGAGACCTGGAGATCGAGTTGGAGTTATCTGGAAGTCGATGCCTCCAACAAAATCAATCGGCAGATCTTTGAGATGCTGAATCAGATTGCAGACTGAATCGAGTTTTATATTCTTCAAATAAAAATATTGAGGCCTAACTATGAAAAAGCAGATTGCAATCATCTGCCTGGGATGTCTGGTACTATTGCAGTTCAATCAGACCGGCTGTACTTCTGAACCGAATCAATTGACCGAACAGGAAAAGCAGCTGGGCTTCAAGCTGTTGTTCAATGGCAAGAATCTGACAGGCTGGCAGCATAGTGGCAACTGGAAAATCGAAGAGGGAGTGATAACCCGTTCGGGCAAAGGGGGGAGTCTGATTTATGAATCAGAGCCTGTGCCCGATGATTTTGAACTGAAGTTTGAATGGAAAGTCGCGGAGGGAAGTAACAGCGGCGTGTATTATCGCCCCGGTCAGTATGAATATCAGATACTGGATAACAGTAAGCATGTGGATGGCCAGAACCCGCGTACCAGCGCGGCTTCGATTTATTTTTGTCTGCCCCCATCACATGACGCAACGCGACCTGTAGGAGAATGGAATACAGGACGTATCGTCTGCAAGGGAACGGTCATTCAACACTGGCTAAATGGAGAGAAAGTGATTGACCTGGATTATACCGACCCGCGCTATGCCTGGCATGTTGAACTGCTGGCGAACCGGGGAGGAAATCTGGCTGATCGAGGGGCGAATCTGTCTCTACAGGATCATGGCGATCCTGTCTGGTACCGCGATCTGAAAATGCGTCGCATTCCGGATTCTGAAAAACTGAAACACAGTGAAGTGAAACCGGCAGAAGTGTCTGATACAGCAATGGCTGCAGAACAGCGGAAATTACAGAAGATCATGGAAAATCGGACACGACAGCAACAGAAAAAGAAATAAAGGATTGCAGGAACTCATTCACTAACGGTGATGTAATCATAAAATCAGTAACATTTTAAAGGATGTCGAATTTCATGTTCAGGAAGCGCTTGGCTGGAATCTGTTTTCTCTTGTTGATGACATCCCGGTTTCTGTCCGCAGCGGAACCGGTGCAGGTGATATTTGATACGGATATCTCAGGAGATGTCGACGATGTACTGGCGCTGGCAATGTTACACACGCTGGCAGATCGGGGAGAATGTGATTTACTGGCAGTGACGATTTCCAAAATCAACCCGTTGACGGGACCTTTCACCGATGCCACGAATACATTTTACGGACGGGGTGATATTCCCATTGGAGTGACTCGCGATGCACAGGAGCGAGAGAGCCGCTATCTGAAATTGATCAATGAAAAGCAGGGGAATGAGAGCCGTTACCCGCATGATATCAGTTCGAATGATCAACTGCCGGATGCCGTTAAACTGCTGCGGAAAACACTGGCAGCATCAACTGATCGATCGATTGTGATCATTCAGGTTGGTTTAGCTGCAAACCTGGCGGATCTGGTGGAATCTAAATCGGATGAATACAGTCCGCTGTCGGGGCCTGAACTGATCAGAAAAAAAGTCAAACTGGTCTCCGTGATGGCAGGTGCATTTGAACCCATCGATGGAAATACTCATTTCCTGGAAGCTAATGTGCGGAATGGCATTCAGTCCATGCAGCGTTTTGTGCGTCAGTGGCCTCAGAGCACGCCTGTTATCTGGAGCGGTTTTGAAATTGGTATTGCCGTGCGATATCCGCGCGAGAGTATAGCCCGGGATTTTAATTATGTGGAACATCACATCGTTCGGGAAGCGTATCTGCTGCATAGTGGTCCGGAACACGATCGACCCAGTTGGGATTTAACGAGTGTTTTGTATGCAGTTCGTCCGGATGACGGTTATTTTGATCTGTCTGAACCGGGAAAAGTAACCGTTGACGATGACGGTTTTCTGAGTTTTCATCCAGCGAAGCAGGGGCGTGATCGCTATCTGAAAATGAACCCTCTGCAGGCAGTGCAGGTCAAAGAAGTGTTGCGTAATCTTGTTAGTCAACCACCGGTAATCCGGAAAATTCAGTAACAAAGCGATCGCGTATGCATTATTGATTTGAGTTTCGACTGACTTCATTCAGCAAAGAATCGATTGATTCACACATTTCTTTTTTAAGCGCATGTAAGCTGTTCTGCATTTCTTTTAGCTGATCGATTCGATTTTTAGTTCTGAGAGGCCCAGAGTTGTGCTCAATTTCTGTGTTGTCATCTGCCAGGGTAGTTGCTTCCACAGACTGGCCAGTACTAACCTGTTCACTCTCCACTGTAGCTGAATTTCTTAATTTTGTCACAAGTAAGTCAGTGTCGATAGGTTTGACCAGAAGGTCTTTAAATCCCAGTGCCAAAGCCTCACGTGTTAATTGCTTCATTTTAGGTGACGATGTGCCATGTTCTTTTGTCACCATCAGATAAAAATTCAGTGGTGGAATCACACCTTCGTCATTAAAACGTTCGATCTTGGCAGCTGCTTTGTATAAATCAAGCGCATTCATAGTCGGTAGAAACAGGCTTGTCAGGACTGCATCGATCGAGAAATCTGCCTTTAAAATCAGTAGCGCTTCTTCACCACTTTCAGCAGAGACGGTCTCGAACTGATGACGTCCCAGCTTCTGGTTCAGACTCTGACGAATGAATCCGATTTCGTCGACAATCAATATTTTCATGGTTTTGTCCTGATGTGAATTTAAGAATCAATTGCGATAGCGATCTGATTTGAAAGAAGTTCACATAATCTTGTATCGCCTTCTCGAAAAAAAATAAAAATGGGGGAAATTACCCAATTTTATGTACTGCTTTACCCTCAACGTTGAATGAGGCGTTAGGTTTGGGTAGAAAAGGGTGAATAGGTATGGTTAAATTTCTGTTGATGTATTCTGTAAAGTGTAAAATAGGTAGGCAGAGGTGACCTTGTTGAGTTCAAGAAATCACTCGATAAATATCAACTGAAAACTCAGGTGACATTTTGAATGGATGCTCTATATCACAAAGCCAGAGAATATTACGAACCAACCAAATCAGTCATTTTGGACAGAAATTATAGTTAATTTCCCATATATGAACTGAGCTTATATTACCGTTCCACTGAATCCCCTCTTAGTGGATACAACCTGTTTTTGCTACTGGTATGTGTCCATCATTTCATACAAATGAACGCCTACTGACAATTAGTACTTCTTGATCTTACAAAATGGTTGAGTGATTATCTGCCTTTCGTAGAAGTGGTTAGCGTTTTTATATTTGTGAATAATCGATATTGAATCAATAGTAGATAATAAGATGCGAATGTATGAAAAGCTTCCTCTACTTATACAATTTGCTTTAAATCATACCTATGATTTCTGGCTATCGTTGAAAGAGGAGCAAAATCATTAAGTATAAGAATGCAATACATTTGAGGGCCAAATGACCGAGTTTATTGTTTACATCATAGACGATGATCCTGATGTTTTAGATTCAATTGCCTATCTGTTGCAGACTTCTGGCTACACGGTCAAACCGTTTAACAGTGTTTTTTCTTTTCTGGAATCAAATGACCTTGAAACGCCGGGCTGTGTGCTTATTGATTTGATCATGCCGGAAATCTCTGGCATCGAAGCAATGCAGTTATTGGATAAGAGGCAGATACATTTTCCCGTGATTATGATGAGCGCTTATGGAGATATTGAAAAAGCTGTCTCAGCTGTAAAGCAGGGGGCTTGTGAATATCTGGAAAAGCCATTTGCTAAAGATAAGTGTGTTCAAGCAGTAGAAACAGCACGTGAAATCTGGAATCAGCGCACACAGCAGACGGCGGATAACGGTATGCAATATCTGCAATTGTATAATGCTCTCACCCGTCGCGAAAAACAGGTTTTTCATCTGATTGCAGAAGGCCATTCAGGCAAGCAGATTGCGAATTCCATGTCGATCAGCTATCGAACTATGGAAAAACATAAAGCAAATGTTCTCAATAAATTAGGTGTTTCCAGTACTACAGATATCGTGCACATTCTTTATAAGATTAAAGACATGCCAGGGTATCGAAAAAATGGTACACCAGATTCAACTCAATAGGTGCTGATTTCCAGTTTTCAAGCTCCTGTCACAATGCACCAAATCCTGAATGAAGATCCTACCTTACCGGGTGTTGAAAGTATGAGCTGTGAATCAGTAGCAGCTTGTTAACATGTCCTTAAATTCATTCGTGTTTATGTTTAGACGCAGGGTGAATGGCTCTTACGGCGGGACTGAATATCTTCGAGACAGGTTTTAAGTCGTAACACCTTCCCAGTTTTTCCTCAGAATCATGAGCCGGAACGGTTGAATAATGAATGGGGGGATTCCCCCATCAATTGAGGAGGTCTTTTCAGTCGATAAAAAATCTACTGGAGTTATGGCCAACCAAGTGATCGCTTCGGTGCGCACAGAGAAAGATTCAGCAACGTAGTTTTGAACTAAAGGGGTAAATCAAAAAGTAGCGAGTTGTAATTTTACCGCCAGATAAGGGCCAGATATGAGTTCCAGTCAAACAGAATATTGTAGAAATCATTTCTCTGAGCAGATTCTGAAATTCAGTATCGATATTGTTGTGGCAATTACTGAAGACGGCAGTATTCTGATGGCGAGCCCTTCTTTTGAATCAGCCTGGGGATGGAACACAGAGGAGAGTTCTGGAAAGAATATCTTCGATCTGCTAACTGAAGCATCCCGAGAATCGTATCTGCATTGTATTTCAGAGTGTGTGGTCTCTGGAAAATCTGCCACCTGTGAGCTTGTGGTCAAGCACAAAGACCATTCCAGTAATCTTTATGAGCTGACACTTCACCAACTTGATGAGACTTACGAAGATGCTCAGTTCATTGGGGTTTTCCGCAATATTTCTGAGCGTTTTCGGTATCAGAACCAGCAGGCCGAATACCTGGAACGACTGAAGCAGACCCGACGGGAACTGAAGCGAAAAGAATTTGAAGTCAAGTCAGCACTCAGCATGGTAGAACAGGCCAACCAGGCAAAGAGTGAGTTTCTGTCGAATATGAGTCATGAGATTCGTACTCCGATGACAGCGATTATTGGATATTCAGAAGTCTTAAAAGAATCAATAACTCAACCGGAGCAGCATGATCTGATTGAAATTATCCAGAGAAATGGTGATCATCTCTTGCAGGTGATAAACGATATTCTGGATATTTCAAAAATCGAATTAGGGCAGTACGAACTACGAACAGAAGAGTGCTTTCCTCTCAAAATTCTGCAGGATGTGATTGCCTCTTATCAACCGAAAGCAGCTCAAAAGGGTCTGCGACTGCTTACCAGGATTCATGAGACAATTCCTGCCTCCATTCAGTCTGATCCAGTGAGACTGAAACAGGTTCTGGATAATCTGATGAGTAATGCAGTCAAGTTTACAGACCACGGCAGCATTAGTATTGAAGTAAGAGTGTTTACACGGTCGAATTTCGAGCGCCTGTTGCAGTTTAATATTGCAGATACCGGAATCGGTATTTCACAGGAAAATTTAAGACATATCTTTGATCCTTTTGCACAAGCTGATAGTTCTGTGTCGCGACCTTATAGTGGCACGGGGCTGGGATTGACGTTGAGCCACAAGTTGATCGAGTTACTGGGTGGAAAGTTGTCTGTGCAGTCAACGCTGAATCAGGGAAGCGTCTTTTCAGTCACATTGAATGTAGGAAATCAGACGTCCGAGATTCAGCGAACAGGTAGTCGGACTGAATCTGGTATAACAAATTCTCTATCACAAAAGTCATCTGGAACCGAAGAGGGGAATTACTCAGTAGATATCAAAGGCCGGGTATTGCTGGTTGACGATACACAGGAGATTCTAAGACTCTTCAGTTATATGCTGACCAAGATGAAGCTGGAGGTAGTGACTGCTTCGAATGGTAGAGAAGCGATTGAGAAATTTCAGCAGGCAGAAGGGCAGGGAAATCCGTATGATCTCATTCTGATGGATATGCAGATGCCGGTGATGGACGGTTACGAAGCGACTCGGTTTCTCAGGAGTCAGAACCACCAGATCCCCGTGATTGCGATTACCGCGCATACTTTAATTACGGATCGGGAAAAATGTATTGCTGCAGGTTGTAGTGACTATCTGGGAAAGCCGGTCAAATATGATGTCCTCTCTGAAATGGTCTTCCGTCACTTGCCTGTGGTTTCGGAAATACCGAATTATTCCTGATTGTGTATCAGGAAGTTGGGTCAGTATGGCCCTGATGAGGCTGAAATGCCGGTAATGACAGATGGAAAA
>JAGQQP010000185.1 GCA_020426085.1 Planctomycetaceae bacterium
TCTATACTCAAGCAGAAACCGGCAGTTGCAGGTGCGCAACTTCCTGCCGGGCTCGTTTATTGTAACGCGTCTTCACCACCTTCTCCAAGGCTGGTTTTGCAGGAATCCGTTTTTTTCGCTTGGGGATCCAGAAGAAGTGGCCTCAAAAACAGGAGAGAAGATCTCTACATCAGAGAAATCCGTCAGCATGAACCACCTGAAGAGAGCGCTGCCAGATTACTTTTTGGTAGAAGAAGATTTCTTTTTCGGCACTTTTTTCGTAGTGGTAGTGCGTTTGGCAGCAGGAGTTTTTCCGGTCGTTTTTTTGACCGTTTTCTTGGCAGTTTTCGTTTTCGCGGGAACTTTCTTTTTGACTTTGGTCGCCGCCGTTTTCGTTTTTGCAGAAGCTTTCGCTTTCTTCTTTTTCACTACTTTTTTCTTCTGCTTCGAAAGGGGATTCGCAAACATCGCTTCCATGCGAGCGGGGGCATCCATCAGATCGACCCCCTCTTCGGGAAGTGGATTCTTTGCCAGATTGAAGTCGGCAGCCAGCTCTTCGTCGGTCGCCAGGCAACGCAACAGATGGCTGAACAGGGGCGCATCTGTTTTCCGCACGCTGGACTTCAATGTGTCACTTGCCGTTTCGATAGACTCTTCTTCCGAGAGCAGCCCCAGCCACTTACTGGCATTCAGAATTTTTTCATCCGCCGGTACCAGGTGGCTTCCCAGCACGACCTGCAGTGTATGGTTCAACACAAAAGGCGTTAACGTTTTCATGCGGGACAGTTGCTTCTGCGCCTGCTCCAGAGTCTTCTTGCGCAGCATCTCCAGATCGAAACAGAACTCTTTATCGAACACGAACTGTAATACGGTCCGGATACGGTAAGCACGCCACTCAGCATCATCCACATCATCAAACACCGCTTCCAGTTCCGAAATCGTACTGACACGAATTTCATTCAGATCATGAAAGCCATCCAGCAGAGCGTCAAAGACTTTGTCTGCTTTTTCGTTTGTCGTATTTTCCAGGCAGATCGCATGCAGAATGGTTTCGAGCACGGGACGATCGTACTTCGGTAACGTGGCTGAGTAGCGCTTTTTAAGAGACGTAATCAGCTTCTTGCAAACAGCCTGTTTATCCGATGTGGAAATTTTTTTAGCAACCATATCTGTCTGTACAATATTTGAGATGTATCAATTGGAAAGTAATGAAAACCGTTCTTTTCGTGGACGATTGCACTGACCGCTATTCCTGGGGAGTCTCTTCGCCAGTGCCCCGTTCTTCTTCCGAAGAAGATTTTTCCGCTAACTCTTCCGCTTCTCTCTCGACCTGTAACTCTTCCAGAATACGAATCGTATCCATCGAATCTTTCACGGCAGTATCCAGCACAAACTTGATCACGGGAGTATATTTGGTCTGAATCCGATCTGCGATTTTGGACTGCAGAAATCCTTTCGCAGATTCCAGACCGTGCATACAAAGTGCTTTTGTCTTTTCATCTCCCATGATCGAAATATAAATCTTGGCTGACTGCACATCAGGTGCCACATCAACATGCAGGACTGTCACATTTCGGACCCGGGGATCGCGTAAATGCAGCAGAATCGTTGTACTTACTGTTTCTAATATCGCCTGTGCGAGTTTTTCTAATCGACGTGATGCCATTCAGTTTCCACCAGCATTCCTGTTTGAATTGATCCAGTTTTTATGAACTGGAATCGAGAGTTCGTTTCACCTCGTTAATCCGGAATGCCTCCAGCAGGTCTCCTTCTTTAATATCATTGAATCCGGAGAGCAGAATACCGCACTCCATGCCTTCGCGTACTTCCTTGACATCATCTTTTTCACGTTTCAAGGAAGCGATTGGATACTGATTCAGAATCTTCTGATCCCGAATCACATGCACACGGTCATTGCGATTGATCGTACCGTTCAGCACGCGACAACCGGCAATTTTTCCAAATCGGCTGATGGAGAATGTCTGCAGGACCAGAGCACGCCCCGTCTGCTCCTGAACCAGTTCGGGACGCAACATACCTTCCAGTGATGCCCGAATATCATCCACCACTTCGTAGATGATACTGTAACGTCGAATCTCAACATCTTCCTGTGTAGCAAGATTGAGGGCCCGGTCTTCTGCAACCACATGGAACGCGATGATAATGGCATTCGAGGCACTCGCCAGATAAACATCACTTTCGTTGACCCCGCCAACCCCCTCGTGCAGAATTTTGACTCGGACTTCGGGATGTTCAAATTTATTAATTTCACTGCGAATAGCTTCGAGCGATCCGGGAGTATCTGCTTTCAGAATCAGAGGCAGATCCTGAATGGCTCCTTCGATGGCTGATCCCAGAATATCTTCCAGGGTCCGTGGCCCACCGCTGTGTCTGGCCAGTGTATCTGCACGACCTTCATGGCGTCGCTCTTCTGCAAGCTCTCTTGCCTGATCGATGGTTTCCACAACCACAAAATGATCGCCTGCACCAGGAACAGAATCCAGACCGGTCACCTTAACCGGCATGGAAGGAGGTGCTTCCTCAATCTGCTGATCCATATCATCGTACATGGCGCGAATATAACCGTAGGATTTACCGCAAAGCACGGCATCACCAATCCGCAGTGTCCCTTTCTGGACAATCAGCCAGGCAACCGAACCACGACCTTCATCCCGGAAACCTTCCAGACAGGCTCCCACGGCAGGCCGATTGGGATTTGCTTTCAGTTCATGCAGCTCTGCTGTCAGCAGCAGAGTTTCCAGCAGGTTATCCAGCCCCATTTCTTTCAAGGCTGAGATGCGGACCACATCGGTTTCACCACCCCACTCTGAAGGAAGAACGTTTTGTGCAGCCAGTTCCTGCAGAACTTTCTGTTCGTTGATATCAGGCAAATCAATTTTATTCAGTGCCACAACCATCGGAACACCGGATGCTTTCACATGACTGATACTTTCAGCTGTCTGAGGCATCACTCCGTCATCGGCGGCAACGACCAGTACCACCATGTCAGTGACATTGGCTCCCCGAGATCGCATTTCGCTGAAAGCGGCGTGACCGGGTGTATCAACAAAAGTCAGTTTATGGCCATTATACTCGATCTGATAGGCGGCGATATGCTGTGTAATGCCGCCCGCTTCACCTTCAACCACTTTGACTTTTGAGTTCCTCAGTGTATCAACCAGTGTCGTTTTACCATGGTCAACGTGTCCCAGAACCGTAATAATCGGCGGACGGGTCTCCAGATCTTCCGGTGCGTCTTCCTGCTCGATAATTTCGTTGACCGATTCCAGAGCACCTCGTTGACGCTTGAAGGTTAAGTCAACTCCCAGTTCCATCGCGACTGCCAGAGCGATATCTTCTTCGATGATCTGGTTAATCGTAACCATCTCACCAAATTCTTTGAACATGATAGACATAATGGCTTTCGCGGGACGTCCCATCGCTTCGGAGAGACTCCGCACTGTCATCGGTACATCCACTTCAGCCTCGGTCTTGTGGACAATATTTCCTGAATCATGTTTCCGCTTGGAACGTCGAGGACGACGGCCAACGACTTCCTGCTGCTCGTTCCCCTCTCCTGCGAATCCCCGGCGGCCTTCCTTACGCTGCTCGCGACGCTGTTTACGCGCCTCGACCAGACTCAGGCTCCCACGACGGGTTTTCATTTCATCATCCTGAGGTTCGCGATCCTTGTCCTTTTTCTTCTGCTCTGTATGTTGAGCCAGATGAGCGGCAAGCGGGCTTTTCTGCTCGAGGATATCAGCCGTCAAACGCACTTCCGGCTTTTGTGCCTTTTCTTCTTTTTTCTTGGGTTTTGGAATCACCGGCTGCTTATAAGCAGGAGGTGCTGCCACGTTCGGCAAAGCAGACTTCGGCTTCGGCTTGGGCTGAGGCTTACTTGAGCGGGTCGAACCAATGGGCTTCATTTCTCGAATATTGGAACCGGAGGCACCTCCTGCGGGAACATAATCATCCCGAGTCATTGCCTGATCAGAATCTGACTTTCCAGTCTCTTCGATTGTTTCCTCTGATCGACGTTTGAGTGCCGCCGATCGTCCTTCAGTCACTTCCCCTGTTTCTTCAGTCGACTCATCATCCTGACCGGTAGAAATTTCGTCTTCTGAAACAGATTCCTCCTCATCCTGTTCTACGACCACTCCAGAGGTACCTTCATCGGAATAGGAACCTTCATCAGAGGCACTGGATGACTTTTGCGTGGAGGAACGGGATGGCTGCGGACGGGAGGTCATCGTCTTGATATTGCGCATCTTCGGCTGTTCCCGCTGAGGCGTCAGAGTCTCCTGGGTGGGTGACTCCTCGGAACTGGCAGCAGGTTTCCCCTTCTGTTCCAGATATGCAATAACGATGTCACGTTCGTCGGGCGTAATGCTGGCCAAAGCGGAGTTTTTCAAATTCACTCCCGCTTTGTTACATTCATCGATCAGCACTTTGCTGTCCATTCCCAACTCTTTTGCAAGAGCAAAAATACGAATCTTCAACAGCCCTTCTCCCGTGAACAAATCTGCAATACGTTTTCAAATCCTGTCAGACTGAAACGATTTGCCTGATGAGGCTACAACCTCATAACACTTACTCGTAATCGAACGAACTATTCCTGTTTCTCCGTAGATTCTTCCGCGGAATTATCTACATTCACCGGCTCTTCCACTGGTAGTTCTTCAGGAACAGTCGTTTCGTCTGCAACTGCAGCATTCTCTGTATCATTTACATCAACAGCGGCTTCTTCAACCGCTTCATTTTCAGAAACAGCCGGTTCTGGCTCTTCCACAGCCGATTCCGACTTTGATTCATCGGATTCAGCAGCTGGATTTTTCTGAGCAACCCGCATTGCTTCTTCTTCTGCTTCAACACGTTCACTTTCCCGGTCTGCCACTTCGACAATCTGCTCACACTGTTCGGCAGTCAGGCCACCCAGCTCTGCCAGCTGGTCAGGTTCAATGACTGACAGGTCGTAGTAACTGAAGAACCCCTGGGAAACCAGACTTTCCGCCAGTTCTTCAGACACTCCCGGGATGGAAGAGAACGCTTCCACTGTCTTATCCAGCTGTTCGTCCAGCTCTGTCTGAGTCATGACTTCAATGTCCCACCCAACCAGTTTGGAAGCCAGACGCACGTTCTGACCTTTACGGCCAATCGCCAGAGGCAACTGATCGTCGCGAACCAGAACGATGACACGGCCCAGCATCGGACACAAAATGACATCTTCCACTTCTGCCGGCTGGAGCGAATTCGGCACCAGTACCTGCAACGAGTCGTTCCAGCGAACAATGTCAATCCGCTCGCCGGCCAACTCGTCGACGATATTCTTAATTCGGGCTCCCCGCATTCCTACACAGGCGCCGACACAGTCGATACTGCTGTCAATACAGGACACAGCTACCTTTGAGCGATAACCGGCTTCCCGTGCCAGGGAACGAACATCGATAATCCGATCGGCCACTTCCGGAATTTCCAGTTCAAATAACCGACGTACCATATCCGGATGAGTTCGTGAAAGAATCACCTTGACCCGGCTGCCCGCCTTGCGGACATCCAGGACCACAGCACGCACCCGATCCCCCACGCGAAATGACTCGCCGGGAATCTGTTCGCCACGTGGCAGAATCCCTTCAATTTTACCCAGGTTGATCAACACCGCACCGCCTTCGACACGGGAAACCGTTCCCGAAACCGACTGGTACTGCATATCCATGTATTCATCAAAAACGGTATCACGTTCTGCTTCGCGAATCTTCTGGATCATCACCTGCTTGGCAGTCTGTGCCGCCACTCGACCCAGGATTTCGCCCAGAATGTCCTTGGCCAGTTTTTCGTTATCACAAAACACGGTCGGCTCGCCTGTATCACGATCAATGTCTACAGAAAGCTCATGGTCCTCTCCAAAGTGCCGACGCGCAGCCGACAGGATAGCCTGTTCAATTCCACCAAACACGATTTCTTTATCGATACTTTTATCGCGTTGAATGGCATCAACAATCCGGAGAACTTCCTTACCGTCCATAATTGTGTTTCCTTCATTCGACAGTTGAGATCTTCAACTGACTCGAAAACTACTCAAAAAAGACCTGAACTGGTCAAATCTATTATTCACCACGGGAACTTGAGTCCCCAGCGGTACCGCTATTAACAAAAAAAAGCGGGAACATGCCCACTTTATGACTACCCGTACCACCGCAAAACGGTCGTCAGGCATAGCCGCGATTGGTATCCTACAATACAACAAACGCGACAATCGGATTGGTGAGCGAATGCTCGTGTTCCAACCAGCCTACATATTTGAGGACTCCATTCGAGTTTACGAATGCCGATATCATCACAAAGAAACAAACAGCCAGACTGGCATGTTACCCCTTGCAAACACAATGCCTACTGAACACCAGTATGCAAAACCATTGCGCATAGAGCACCATGGTTAATGCTCTACTCTGAGAAATTAATCTTCGCGCGTTCAGATGTCAAGCACCGCAGGCAACTATTTCACAACGACTTAACTTCAGCCATTCCACTCACCAGAAACTCGACCAAACAGTGTTCAACCGGTCAGATCCATCAAATCCACCGACTGACCTGAGCTCAAGTGCCAGAATCCATTTTCCCGAATTCCCGTGGATGGACCAAAATTGATCTCCATCAAATCATTGAACTTTCATAGTATCATAGGAGACCCCCCGGAATCGTCGACCCTTTTTCCATGAAACCGGGTCCGTAGAGTCTGATTATCAAGCCTGAAATTCTAAAGGATGACCACCTATGTCCCGCTTACTGCCCACCCTGATCATTTGCCTGGGATGGACGCTCACCGCCGCAGCACAACCCCCAACGCCCCCCAACGACCCGTATGGCCAGCTGAAAATGCAGGCCGACCAGGCCCAGCAGCAGGGGGACTATGCCAAGTCCATCCAGCTGGCCTCACAGATCCTGCAACAGAAACCCGATGATCATGTTGCCTACTACCTGCGTGCCAGTGCCCGGGTAGAATCTGGCCGCGAGCAGGGCAATACCCAGACAATCCGGGATGGCGTCAGCGATTCCCGTGAAGCCATTCGTTACAGCCAGAACCAGAATGTCAATTATTATCTCCCTTATCTGTATGGGATGATGAATCTGGCAGTGATGGAAAACAAGAAAAGCCACGCCGAAACGGCCCTGAATGTCGCGAATCAGATTCTGGCACGACCGAACCTCACTCCCGAAGAACGCGCCAATTTCCATTACCAGCGAGGTATGATCTATCTTCCCCTGAACAAACCCCGGGAAGCAGCCCAGGACTTTACAGAAACCATCAAGCTCTCCCCCAATCACTTTGCCGCCCTGCTCGCCCTGCCTGATGCTTACGCCCTGGCAGGTGAAAACGATCAGGCACTGGCCAGCTTCAATCAGGTCATCCAGAAACAACCCGATTCTCCCGTGGTCTACAACAACCGGGCCATGTTCTATCAGCAACAGGGCAAACTGCAGGAAGCAATCAACGACTTCTCCCGGGCCATTCAGATCGACCCCAACTACCACCACGCCATTACCAACCGTGGTTTCGCCTATCTCGAAGGGGGAAAACCCGACACTGCCGAAGCAGATTTGACCAAATCCCTCTCCATCGCCCCCGAACAGCCATTTGTGCTGGGCATGCGAGGTGAAGCACGCCTGCTGCAGGGGAAAATTGCGAAAGCCATTCAGGA
>JAGQQP010000186.1 GCA_020426085.1 Planctomycetaceae bacterium
TACACTCTTTCCCGCCTATCTATCAGATCGAATAGTAGTCTACATGGGTCAGCGGATCATATTTATGATCATGACATTTGGCACAATTCATCGTCAGCCCGAGAAATGCTTTGGAAGTATGCTCCAGGGTGCTGTCCAGCCAGGTGGTACGGTTAAACAGATAATAGTGCCGCGCGAGAAAACCAGTGGCACGCAGCGCGTCGTGGTCGGTTGGCTTCAGTTCATCCGCCGCAAGCATGTCCTGAACCATTTCCGCATAGCTGCTGTCTTGATTCAGCGATTCAATGATCCAGTCGCGCCAGTGCCAGATATGCTTCTGACTGTAACGCAGTTGTTTTCCCAGGCCATACCAGTCGGTGTACCGCCAGATATCCATCCAGTGGCGCCCCCAGCGTTCGCCGTATTGCGGGCTTGCCAGTAAATTTTGTACGACTTTCGTGTAGGCATCTTCATCAGGATCGTTTACAAACTGTTCGATCTCCTCCTGAGTCGGAGGCAGACCGATCAGATCCAGATAAACCCGTCGGATCAAAACGCGCCTTGAGGCGGGTGGAACCGTCACCAGCCCCTGCTGTTTACGTTTGACTTCCAGAAAGGCGTCGATCGGATTTTTGAACCCGACTGTGGGGATCTTCGCTTTCACTGGCGTCTGAAAGGCCCAGTGATCTTTGGGACTGCCTGGAATTTCTTCTTTGGGTGTAATAGCCCCCTGTTCAATCCAGGTTCTGATGAGGGCAATATCATGTTCAGAAAGTCGAGATCCTTCCTCAGGAGGCGGCATCTGCTCATCTCCTTTCGCCAGGATCCGCCCCAGTAAAATGCTCTCGTCAGGCTTTCCTGGATGGATGACGGCTCCCGAGTAACTTCCCTTCAGCATCAGCTCCCGCGTCTCAAGACGTAACTCAGCTTCCTCTTTCAGGGCGCTGTGGCAGGCGAAGCACTTCTCTGCCAGGAGAGGCTTGATCTCTTTCAGGTAGTCTACTTTTTCAGCAGACTGTACCATCCCCGCAGATCCTGTCAGCAGGAACAGCAGTATGCAGAAAGAGGTGGAATAGATTCTGGGAGAATATCGTATGCTCATACATTAATATGTACCAAGGAACCCAAACCGTGATAAGAGCTTACTTTTGATTTTTATATATTATATATATTTTTCTTTGTATATTTTATACAAAGTAGAGCTGGTTTCACACATAATCAGGATTATGCGAGATATGACTGGGCTTCCATGAGCACTTTGAGCCCCTGTCTCCGGAAATGCGACTTGACGCTTCTGATTTGATCAGCCTTGAAGTCGGAACATTTCGCGTCTACTATTGCTCCACGGAAAACAGGAAGTTCAAACGCGGTAAACTGAATTCACGTCCCTGTTTCTGATGCAGGAAGTCGATTACTCATTTCCTGGAAAAGCAGAAAGTTGTCGTGGGTTTCATGATCCGAACCGGGCATCGAAACGTTTACAGCTACGAGAGATGACACAGAATCACATCCGCGTCATTCAACCAGCGATTACAGATAAGGGATTTGACAATGACTGATGATACTAAATTGAGTAAAGAACCAGGGTCACACAACGAGTTTTCTCAGGATAGTATCTACTTGATTTCTTATCCCAAAATTGTGTTTCTGTACCCGACACTGCTGGTTTCGATAGCCGCAGCAATTTACATGACTTTTGCAGGAGAGTCGGCCCATATCGGCGGTAAAAGCGAGCATATGGCAGAGGTCATGGCATTGATCTTTCTCGGAGTCTTCGGTTTTAACCTGACTGTCCTGGCGTTTGATTTCCCGCGTACGACCTCGCTGACACTCTTCTTCCTGGGTGCCGCATTATTCATGGGGGCCTGGATGATCCTGCGATTTAACCCGGATATCATCCCCCCCCTGACCAACATGCTGAAGGGTTTACGCCCCTGGGCAAACTCGCAGATGTACTGGCTGTTTTCCGCGATTCTGGGGCTGATTTTTATCTGTGTGGCGATCTATGTCCGCTTTGATTACTGGGAAGTCAAAGGGAACGAACTCCTGCATCACCATGGATTCTTGAGCGATCTGGAACGATTTTCCGCACCTAACCTGAAGATCGATAAAGAAATCAGCGATATCTTTGAGTATATCCTGCTGCGTTCCGGTCGCCTGGTACTGCATCCGCGTAATGAACCCCGAGCGATTGTACTGGACAATGTCCCCTTCATTTCCAGAAAAGAAAAACAGATCACACGTATGCTAGGGGCTCTGCAGGTTCAGGTGCGGACAGACAATAACTCCTGATCACACTGAACCTCAATCAACGGGCGCGTGTCGATCAGGAATGGGTTCATCCCGATTCAAAGTAAGATTTATCATCAAGTAGTATTCTGTCGCTTGACCAGTCTGGTTGACGGCAGTCGGAGATTCTGGCAATGGGTAAACAAGGGAAAAAGAAAGCTTCGAAAGAAGACCCGAATTCACGTACCGTCTGCCAGAACCGTAAAGCCCGACACAACTACGAAATTCTGGATACGCTGGACTGTGGAATCGTGCTGGCAGGCAGTGAAGTGAAAAGTATTCGTGCGAACAAGGTCTCGATCGAAGAAGGCTTTGCGCGGATGCAGAACGGTGAAGTCTGGCTGTTCAATGTTGATATCGCTTTGTATCCACAGGCCAATACCATGAACCACCAGACCCGCAGGCCACGTAAACTGCTGATGAAAAAAGCCGAGATCCGCAAATTCGCCGAGCGATCTGAAAACTCCAGCCTGACGTTGATCCCGCTTACCATGTACTTCACACGAGGGTTGGTGAAGGTCAAGCTGGGAATCGCCAAAGGCCGCAAACTGCACGACAAGCGTGAAAAGCTCAAGAAAGACTCCGCCCGTATGGACATCCAGCGGGCAATGCGGTCCCGCAATAATTAAGGCCCTCTGAAAACTTCAAAGGGCCTTAATGGTTCCGCGTAGTCTGTTGTCTATTTAGTTCTTTTGTTTGCTGGGATCAGTATAGAGCTTCAAATGGATAGTAGCTCCCTGCTGTATTACTTCGCCCGGAACTGGTTTCTGCAGATACACGTGATAAATCTGCTGTCCTGGTTCCTTAGCAGGATCACCCGGATAAATTTTTGATTCCAGTCCCATCTGCTTCAGCAGTTTCTGAGCTGTCTGGTAATCTCTGCCCACCATATTAGGAACTTTGAAAGTCGCCTGTTGAATGGGGGCGACCCGTTGGACTGGCTGCTGTGCGTTTTCCTCAGCGGCAGCAGCAACAACTTTGCCTTCCAGTCGATAATCGTCCAGATCAGGAACAAAAGGATTCTTACCACCGAAAATCATCCCTCTAAAAATTCCCTGGCTCTTATTGGCGACCACATTTTCGAAAATGTAAACCGTTGACTGATTTCCACTGGGATGAATCAATTGCACGGCCGCTGGTAAATAGGTCTTCGGATCGAGTTTAATTTTGGCTTCGCGGTAATTCTGTGAATCCACCTTACGACGCGGTTTAGCAGCAATGATGATTTGCTCGGGAGTATTGACAAGCAGTTTCAGAAAGTAACGCTGCTTGGCGACGTTTGCAGGCATACCAAACAGGAATGGCAGAGGGCCTTCCATGATATTGGTACCACGACGCTCCAGGGGAATTGGATAGACTTCGTATTTCTTTTCGTTTTCATCGATAGAAAAGATTCGCTTGCCGTCACAAATCCAACGTTCGTCGTTTCCCGGCTTCAAGGCATAAAAACCACCTTTGTCGTTGGGTTTGTCGCTTTTCGCACCCTCTGGAATTTTCATTCCAGCGATATCGATTCGCCCTTTATCAGGATGTTCGTAATAAAACTTTCCTTCCGACTTTTTTTCGATCTGAAAGACATCGTCGTACTCGCGGCGAATATGGTTGCCTTCCAGCTTTTCGATTTTAGCAGACTCCCGTTCCCAGTTTTCCAGGATCTGTTCCAGTTCAGCTGGCAGTTGCTGAACCGCAGGTGCCTGATTGGCGGCAGGTTGTTGACCCAGCGCTTGAGAAAGCTGATTACACAGCAGCAGGCCTGCGGAAGCACAACAGGTGAGAGCGAGAGCACTTTGAAGTAAGACGGGTTTCAGTTTCATTGTTTATCCAAATCCTTCCCTGAATTGCAGGTCTGGCAGTTCTCTGTACCAGTAAAACTGGCGGTAGTGGCCCGATATGATAATGCAATCCGTGCTTTTGAAGAAGACAGGTTCATCGAGTGAGGTGGGGAGTGAATTTCAGCTATTTTGACGTGAGATATGGTTTTCGGAGACAAGTGTTCCAATTTTAGCAGGTTCCGAAAATCGTGACTATCCAGATTTTGTGTTCATAATTACCAGGGTGTTTCCATTAATTGCACAATCTGGTTCGCCAGACTGTCCGTTGCAGTTTGAGTGGCCGTCGCCAGAGACTGACCGACTTCAGGTGCAAATGAGGCTTGTGAAACCAGCTGCACGACATCCGCAGAGATAGGCACTTCCTGTTGCGACAGAATCTGCCCTGTTCGCATATCTTCCCAGGTCACCTCCACCACAAACTTCAGGTTCAGATTTCGCGGGTCGTTATTTTGTGTAGTTCCTAAAACGCTTTTATCGATTTGTTTTATCGTTCCCGTTAAACGAGTGTCGGCTTCGCCCCCTTTGGCCAGCCGGAAGGGAGTGCGTGACTGAATTTTTCGCTGGACTGCTTCGGTCAGCTGATATTCGTAACCTCGTCGAAACGTCTTGTTTTCAAAGATGGGTACATAAACAGTCTGCACATCTGTCTGATAGGAATTACCCACGGTGTACCCGCAGCCTGTCATATCAAAAGACATTAGAACCAGTAACAACATTTTAACCACAAAACGTTCCATATATTTATTCAACAGATCACTTAGACTGTATCCAGTTTTACTGCAGCGTCTCCAGGTCGATTTGAACCAGGTATAATAGATTGACAGACGCTATGGTTAAATGTGATGTGCTCTCAAATCTGACCTGCAGAGACAGCTGTTACAGTTTGACCCGAGCTGGCTCTGGCTCATCTTCTAAAGGAATTTTTTTGATCGGTTCACCAAATCCATCCAGTTGCAAACGTGCCGGCGGATTCAGTTCGCGAGGTGCCGGGGCTGCATCAGCAGGTGCCTTCACAGGAGCAGGTTCCGATTTTCCAAATCCAGGCAGACCTGGCAAAAATGATTTTGGTGGTTCAGCCTGTTCAGCAACCTGCTTTTTCGGTGTCGCGTAATTCGCCCACAGATGGCTTGTATTCTCTTTCCCCAGTTCAGCCAGTAAATCACGTGCCTGATTCGCAAACGGCGAAGTGGGATAATGTTCAATCAGCAGGTTACAATAAATGGCTGCCGACTTGGGTTTACCCCGACGCATCCAGTATTGCACCGTTTCCCATTCACGTTTGGCTTTCGCCTGTTCGATTTTTTTCAGTTCTTCCTTTAACCGGGCCTGCTGGGCATCCGGAAAGAGTCTGAGTGTCGTCTCTTTTAATTCTCCCGCATCCTTCAGTACTGTGGCATCATAGGCAGGTCCCTGATACGACATCAGTTTCACATGCGTCCCGAGCATGAAGGCGTCTTTCAGATGCGGACTTTTAGGATATTCTTCTCGCAACAGGCTGAATGTCCGGTCGGCATCCATATAACGACCTTTTCGCAGGTAGTGACTGGCGGTCAGCATCAGAGCATCATCTGCCAGCGGACCGGTCGGATCATGAAGCCAGATCGATTTGAGTGCTTCCAGTGCCCTGTTTTCGGTGTCAAATACCGGACGGCTGCGGTCGAACAGGTTCGGTACCAGAGCCCAGCGTGATTTTCGATCTTTGCCGTCAGTGGGAATCTCAGGCGTTTCAGAACCTGGTTTTTCCAGGTTGACCTGCTGAATGTCATTGCCTTTGACCACGGATGGTTCCTGCAGCCAGTAACGGGCGATTGTGAACAGTCTTTTGGTGGTCTGATCAAGATGACGCGTCGAGGGGAAATCGATCAGCAACTGGTCGTAGCTGTCTTGCGCCCAGGAATATTTTTTTTGTGCAAATTGCGATTCTGCCACCATAAACTGGGCATCTTCTTTGATGGGATCGTTTTTAAACTTCTTGACGATCGCCTTGAACTCTTTTTCAGCTGCTTTGTAATCCTGCGCTTTGAACGTGGCATTCGCTTTCTGATATTCGGCGGCACCGACAGAAGGCTCTATGAAGTTGGCATCTTTCTTTTTTTCCCAGAGCGCAGTCTGCATGATGCGTTGCATCGGGCCACGCACTCCATCGATTGAGGGATCATCGGTTTCGCTCTTTTTGGACCATGGCGGTTTCATCGCAGAAAAGTCAGAAGTGCGATCACCGAACATGGCGCAACCCGAAACCAGACTACATACTAACAGCGATAAACTGAGCAGCATGTATCGAAACAGGCTTGAAGATTGATATTGTAAGTCTGAAGTGGACATGGTCATCCCTGACTTCCACCTGGCGGAAATGATTTGTTTATAGTTGAAGGTAGGGCGCCATTTTGGGGCGGCGACCCAGGATATGAGACATGGTCGTTGACAGTAGTTGTCGAATTTCTCGTTGTTGCTGAAGGGACAGGTTTAATCGTTGGGAAAGTAATGTATTCTCGTCAGACAGCTTCTGCAAGATCGTTATTGTGCCACGGGAAACGCGTACGTTTCCGTGTCGCTGTTGTTCACAATCCTGACAGTACAGCCCGCCATTACCGGCATCATACAGATACGATTCCGACGGCCCCAGTTCTTGACTGCATCCTGCACAGTATTCGAACTGAGGTAACTGACCAATTTCTTCTAAAATGGTTAACTCAAATTTTATCAACGATTTCTGGAAGTCATCATGTTCCTGCAGATGCTGTAAGACTTCACAAGCCGCATCATAAAGCTCCGGATGAGGATCATACTCCTCAGTCAAAGCGTCCAGTAATTCGGCAATGTAATAGCCCACATACAGGTTGGATAAGCTTCCAGGATAAGGGCGAAAACGATTTACCAGCTGAGCTTCGGTTAAGATATCGAGCCCGCCGGAAGATTTTCGGATGAAGACTATCCGACAAGTGGCCAGCAAGTCAATAGCAGCCTCAAACGAGCTTTTCAGCCTTTTTGCACCTTTCGCCAGACTCGCAGTCTTCCCAAAGTCACGGGTGAACCAGGTCACAACCTTACTGGACTCGCTGAAGTCAGCCAGCCGGATGATGACACCTTCGGTCTTTTCATTTGACATGGAACAGATACTGCCGGACAGAGAAGAAAATCATGGAATCGGGGAGCCTGGTCAGGGCAAACGAGTCGGGCAGGAACCTGATAAGATGGTTCTGCATCGTCGACTGGGGTAATTTTAGAGAGTCAGCGGCAATTGTGGAAAGTGGAACTTCAAAGAATTTCTGTGGAGAGCTGGGTAAAGAAAAAAGCCTGCGAAATGTTTCGCAGGCTTTGGTGTTCAGATCACTGTGCATACTGTTGAGAGTATTGCAGGGAGTCTCCTAGAAGACATCCAGTTTGAAGTGATTTCCTTTGTGATAAGGACGATCACTGGGGTAGAAGTTATGCCAGTCTTTGTTGTAGACCGGGATTCTCATATTTTCCGGATAGCGGTAATAGAGATTGTCATAGCTCCCCTGGGGACGCTGGAAGTTCTGGGGATAATAGACGTAGGGGTAGTAG
>JAGQQP010000187.1 GCA_020426085.1 Planctomycetaceae bacterium
AAGGGAATTCGTTCCAGAGTCTCTTTCAACTCAGATGCATTCAGCCAGGCCAATAATATTTTACCAGGAGCATTATTATGCAGAGGAAAGCGCAACCCAATGTCGACGGCAATACGTAATGGATGCAGGCCGCTGACCTGCTCGATAATGACACCTTCATTTCTGACGCGCAGTCCAAGCTGTACCGTTTCCCGGGTTTCGTCGCGCAAATCACGCATGACAGGCAAAGCTTCTTCAACCAGGCTGACGTCCCCGACCTGCGGCAGCCCAAGGGTCAGGAACTTCGTCGACAATCGAAAGCGTTTACTCAGGGGATCGCGTTCCAGATACTGGCGATCCATCAGCGTATGCGTAATGCGAAAGACGGCATTCTTATTGAGCGAAAGCCGGGCAGCCAGTTCGCTGATCCCCAGACCATCGGGAACCTGGTTCAGCACTTCTAATACATCCAGCCCCCGCTCCAGAGCAGGTACACTCGTCGTCGCTGTTTTCATTACACCTCCGGCACCTGAATTACGTCACACATATGTAACGCGTCACACCAGAATAACAACAGCGCGATTCGCAGTCAAATATTTTTCTGCTCCGGAATTCAGCAATTCAATTATTCGAGTCCATTTTCAGCTGGAACTCCCGATGATAAATCAATTGCAGTCCACCTTGATTTTGAAGTCTACTTATCCCTCTGAATTGAAGTCATCCAGCTCATCTTCTTTCAAGCGAGGGGCAAACCAGGGATATATCGCCGGTACTACCAGTGAGGTCAGCAGAGTGGACGTAATCAATCCTCCAATCACCACACTGGCCAGCGGTCTCTGCATTTCGGCCCCATCGCTGTGCGAGAGCGCCATCGGCAGGAATCCCAAACTGGCTACCATCGCTGTCATCAACACAGGCCGTAATCGCGCCATGGCTGCCTGGAAGGTTGCATCCTGCACCGGAACCCGCTCTTGGGTGCGCAGGTTCTCGGCAGCACTGACCCAGACCAGACCATTCAAAACCGCGACGCCAAATAAAGCAATGAATCCGACACCAGCAGAGATACTGAAGGGCATGTCGCGCAACGCCAGTGCAAATACACCTCCAGATGCCGCCATGGGAACAGCCAGAAAAATCAACAACGCCAGGCGCACCGATCGAAACGTGGTGTGCAACAACAGAAAGATCAGTAACAGCACGATCGGGGTAATGATCACCAGTCGCTTACTGGCAGACTGCAGGTTCTCAAAATCTCCCCCCCAGCGAATTTCGTAACCGTCAGGTAACTGAATATGATCCTGCACCGCTTGTCTGGCATCGGCAACAAAACTGGCCACGTCGCGACCTCTGACATTGGCCTGAATGAACGTCCTTCGTCGATTCGATTCATGCTGTACCGCGGGAGGCGTCTCCTCAAAGCTTATTTCCGCCAGCTCCTTTAATGGGACCGGCGCCCCCTGGGAATTGGAAACCGGCAATTGCTCCAGCAGACTGATCTTTTCACGCCAGGTTTGGGGAATTCTGACAATAATCGGAAAGCGTGCGCGTCCTTCAAAAATCAGCCCCACCTGATGTCCACCGAGAGAAGACACGACATCCATCACATTTTTGGCATCCATTCCATTCCGCGCAAGCACATCCCATTTTGGCTCGATACGGATTGTCGGCAGACTGGATTGAATATCCGCTTTGACATCAACAGCGCCGGGAACTTTTTTCAGAACCCGTTCGATCTCTTTTCCTTTGGAACTTAATACATCCAGGTCGTCTCCATACAGTAACACAGCTACATCGGCTTTTACGCCCGCGACCAGTTCATCCACACGCATTTCAATCGGTTGTGTAAATCCAAAAGCGACTCCCGGAACTTTCTGATTCAGTTCATCTGACATCTCTTCGATGAGCTCATCTCGTGTCTTGGGATGTGGCCATTCTGCCTGTGGTTTCAGAATCACCCAGACATCAGTCTGGTGCACTCCCATCACATCGTTCGCAATTTCAGGACGACCGGTCTTACAGAAGACAGTTTTGACCTCCGGATAACCGATCAACACTTTTTCGATCTGAGTCGACATCTCCACCGAACCTTCAATGGTTGCACTGGGTAAACGGACCGCTTCTACCAGTAAATCTCCTTCTTCCAGACGCGGCATGAATTCTGCTCCCAGATTCCAGCCGACGGGCAGACTGATGATAAAGACCAGTAGGGCCACAGCGACTGTCAGCCAGGGACGCCGAATGGTCCAGCTCACCATGGGACGATAAAGCCATTTCACCCAGCGAATTAAAAAGATTTCTTTCTCAGACATCTTTTTAGGGAGTGCCAGTGACGCGAGTGCCGGCATCAGAGTTAATGAGAGCACCAGCGATCCTGCCAGAGCAAACAGAACCGTCAAAGCCATCGGTCGGAACAGTTTTCCTTCCGTTCCCTGCAACGCCAGAATGGGTAGATAGACGACAGAAATAATCAGTTCGCCAAACATGGTTGGCTTTCGCACTTCAATTGCGGCATCGCGAATTACAGTCAGGAACGGTTTCCCCGACTGATTCATTGACAGACGACGTATGCAGTTTTCGACCATGATCACCGAACTGTCTACAATGAGCCCGAAGTCAATCGCTCCCAGACTCATCAGACTGGCCGTGATACCAGTCGCTGCCATCAGATTTGTGGCAAACAGCATCGAAAGCGGAATGGCCAGTGCCACAATCAGACCAGCACGAAAACTGCCCAGCATCACCAGCAGTACAATTATGACCAGGACTCCCCCTTCAACCAGATTGGTCAATACGGTTCGCAGAGTACGACTGATCAAAGAAGAACGGTCATAGGTAATTTCCAGCGTCACTCCCTGGGGAAGTGTTTTCTCAATTTCTTCCAGCCGCTTCTTGGCATCAGCGACCACCTCGCGTGAATTCTCGCCAATTAACATCATCACCAGCCCCGTAACGGCTTCGCCACGCCCATCGCGGGTCACTGCCCCCTGCCTGGTCATTGGTGCGATTTTGACTTCAGCGACATCCCGAACCAGAATCGGCGTACTGTTTTTATCGTTGCGTACAAAGATGTTTTCGATGTCATGCAGATCTTTTAATAATGCCTGACCACGAATAAACCGCTGCTCCTGATTGTGAACGACATAACCTCCCCCGGCGATTGAGTTGTTCTCCTGAATCCGCTGAAACAGCTCTCCCAGTGAAATTCCATAGCTGTTAAGACGATCGGGATTGGGCTGAACTTCGAACGTTTTATAAAAACCACCATGCGTGTTAATTTCGGTGACTCCCTGCACTTCACGTAACCGGGGGGCAATCTCCCATTCGAGCATCGTACGCAGCTGCATCGGAGTGTAATCTTTACCACGGACTTCGAATTGCAGAATCTCTCCCAGCGCAGTCGCCAGCGGCCCCAGTTGAGGAGTTCCATACCCCGGCGGTATGTCTGCAGAAACCATGGTGATGCGTTCGGTGACCAGTTGCCTGGCCCAGTAAATGTCGGTCCCTTCTTCGAAAACAATTGTCACGACGGAAATACCGAACTTGGAAACACTACGAACCTCTTCCACGGCAGGCAGCCCTCCCATGACCGTTTCTACTGGGTAGGTCACGTAGCGTTCCACCTCAACCGGTGACAGAAAACCGGCATCGGTGACGACCTGCACCTGGACGTTCGTCATATCAGGCACTGCATCAATGGGAAGATGGATGGCAGAATAGACCCCACCTGCTGCCATCAGGAAAGTCAAAACCAGAATAATAAACCGGTTGGCCAGAGAAAATTCAATCAAACGCGAGAGCATCAGCTTCACTCCATCAGAATTCAGAAAAACAGGAAGAAATGGACTTCTGGAAAATTACTCTTCTCTTTCCAGCAGCAGTTCGGACTTCAAGGTAAAAGCACCGTCTTCAACGACCTGCTCTCCCCCTTTCAGTCCTTTCTGAACTTCAACCCAATCCTCCGTTTTGAGCCCCGACTGAATATCAACGCGACGGAATGACCTGTCTGACTCTTTGATGAATACAAATTCCTGAGCGGCATCGTCTAATACCGATCGTGCAGGCACAGCGATCACATCTGCCTGCTGTTTACCTGGGATTCTGACCTGAGCAAACATCCCCGGCCTGAGAATACCATCCGGGTTTTTGATTTCTGCAATTAAAGGGACAGAATTTGTAACCGTTGATACCTGTCGCCCCAGATAGTGCAACCGAGCGGGAAACGTCTTACCTGGAACGGCATTTACAGTGACAACCAGATTTTGACCTTTGCTTAACTCAATCGCATTCCAGTCTGATTCTCTGATGTCCGCCGCTACCCAGAGGGTATCAGTCTGCGCCAGAGTAAACAGAGAATCTGCTCGATTCACCCGCTCGGACTGACTGAAGGTTCGCTCTTCAATGGTTCCGGAAAACGGAGCGATGATTTCCAGTCGGGATAATTTTTCCGCGGCTTTCAAGTCGGCACTGTTGAGATCGACTTCACACCCCAGCAGTGATTCGAGATGCTGACGACTGATTGTGAGCCGATGTTCGGCGTCATTCAGATCGGCAAAAGCCTGATCCCGTTCCAGCTTGACATCATAGATTGACTGCTCACACAACGCTTTTAACGCGGCCCTGGTTTCCTGCACATCCGCTTCGCGCATCTGAATTGTCTGCTGTGAAATTGCGCCGGATTTTGCCAGAGGCGCTGTTTTTTTATTGATCATTTCGGCCAGTAAATAACGTGTATAGGCCGGTAACAACTGGGCTCGATAGTTCCCCAGTTTGGTGTCAGCAAATTGAGACTCAACGGCCTCCATTGTCTGATGACTTAACAGTGCATCGACCAGTTTTTGAACATTATTCTGGATCAGCAATTTCCAGTCATACTGTTTCTGAACGAGCTGAAAATCCGCCATTCTCTGTAACAGGTCTGCTCGTGCGGTCCCGATTTCTCTGCTGTTCAGAACTGCCAGAATCTGCCCTTCCTGAACGATGTCACCCGGTTTAACGCGGACTTCAACCAGGACACCCTCCGCCGGCGATTTAATTGCAACGTGCTTACGATCATCGTATTGCAGTCGCCCGGGTACGACCCGTTTCTGATTTAATTTTTGCCGTTTAACAGGAGATACCGTTAAGTGAATTGCCTTCATTTTCTCATCGGAAAGAGAAACCTCAGCAGGCTGTATTTCCTGATCAGCACTATCTTCTTTTACAACCTCTGATTTGGATCGAGATTGATCTTCCGGCTGTGGCCATACCTTCCAGATAATTCCTGTACCAGCGACCAGAATGACGATCGCCAGGATTATTTGATTCTTGATTTTCATGTTTCTTCTCCCGAATCGACGGAAATGAGAGAGGAATTATGCCGAGCTCAGAAGATCTAGAATGCGATTCTGCGCATAATCCCGTGCTGTTTAAACGAGACGTCGTTTACTCAGAAAGAAACAGAATCAGCAGAGAGAGATGCTGATTAAATCGCGTAGAGACCGCTGGTGAAAAGCCTGCATAAACTGGAGTCCAGCAGTTCGATTCCTGTAGTGAGGAAGAACCTGATTTTCCTGGAAATTTTGCAGACCGGGAATAACCTCTGCTTCAACAGACTGTAATTCGTCTACTAAAAGACGTGCACAGGCAGGCAGCGAACTGGCAGTTTCGCCAATAATAAAATGGTGCTGTGCGGGGAACTTCTTTTCCAGGGGATTGCTGCAATTGTCCATTCCCAGATAGACAAAATGCAGATGCCAGCCATGCTCGTCTGATTCAGGTATTTCGTGATACTCTTTCAGATGTGCTGGCAACCAGCTCCCCTGTTCTGCTCCCAGAGCCAGATCATGGTTATGTACCCATGGGAACGGCAGATTCCATAACGAAAGCAGTAGACAGGCGCGAATCAGACAACGCGTCATCCAATATAACTGCTTTTCGTAGTTTAAAATGGAATTGAGGTGCACGGGAATCAGGACCAATGAAGGAAATTAAACAGGAAGACATCAGGCAGGAGATCTGCGCCGGAGCCACAGATACTATATTATTCGTACAAGCGGAGAATTATGTCAAGTATTTTCTCCTCGGTCCATCAAAACTTCCTCAACAAGAGATTCTGTCTCGACAGGCTGATGAGACAGAATCTCTACTGCACGGAACAGATCATCAGTTGTCAGTCGCGGGAGAGAATATTCTCCAGGAATTCTACTCTACAAAAAGAGAAATTCACCGGCATGAACTAGTTAATTCTACCATGTGTCTGGTCCCACCTTTCCCTATTCCATTGGAAACTACTAAACTGGGCTGCGCTTTATTGATTAAAAGCTCCTAAACTACCAACCTCGCTTAATCTATTTGTGAAATTTTATATCGTATGCCTGCTCATTCCGATTCGCTTAAATCACTTACCCCTGCTGCTCTCTGCCTGTTCCTGCTACTGTTTACAAGTATCGAGGTTGTAGGGCAGACACAGACCAACTCACCAACACCCCCTCAAACAACGACTGCCCCAGCAACTCCTCCGACGACTGCGCAAGCTCCAACGGTTACCACCGACACCGTTCAAAAACGGATTGAGCAGCTAAAGGAAGTGAAAGATCTTTCTGAGGAAAATCAGAAGAAAGCGCTCGATTTTTATAATCAGTCTCTGAGCAACCTCAAAAAAACTGCTGATTTCCAGGCTGATGCCACGTCATACTCAACGCTTGCCCAGAATGCGATGCAGCGTCTGGAAGAAAAAAAGGCTGAAATTGAGAACCTGAATAAAAAACCGGCCCCCACATTTACAGAAAACCAAACGCTCCCCCAATTGGAGCAGTTACTGGTTCAGGAAGAAGCAAAGCTGGAACAAGACAAAACCGCGGCTTCCAGTTGGGACGAAGAAATCGCACGCAGATCAAATCGTCAGAAAGAGGTTCTGACCCGGGCTACAGAACTGGACGACAAAATCAGTGAGCTGGAAAAACAACTGAAACTGCCTATTCCTGCAGACGAATCTGCAGCTGTCACAGACGCCAGACGGATGGAACTCTTCACCCGTTTAAACATGCGAAAAGCAGAAAAGCCCGCTCTCAAGAGTGAATTGACTGCTTACGAAGCAGAAGAAACGATCGGGTTCCCCCGCACAAATCAGGATTATTTAAAACTCGAAGTCAAAAAACAGACTGAGCTGGTGGACGCGCTGAAAGCGCAGATCAAGAAGCTACGCGATCGTGAAGCTGCCATGCGGGTCAAAGAGGCCAAACAACAGGTTTTCGAAACCAATCCACTGCTGCAGCCCCTCGCAGAAAAGAATCAGAAATATGCTGAAGAGATCGTTGATCTCAATAAAAAAATTGAGTCTACAGACAGGAAATTCACCCAAACCACAAAGACCCTCGAAGACCTCAAAAAACAGTTTGACCAGACCAAGGCAAAGGAAGAGTCAATTGGTCTCACCGGACCGATTGGCTTAATGCTCCGCAGTCAGCAGGCCAATTTGCCTGACATTGAAAAAAGTAAACAGGACATCGAAAAATACAGCAAAACGATTGATCTGGTCAATTTAAAACAGTTCGAACTCGATGAGGCCTGGACCGATTTTCCAACGGTCGATGAACAGTTTGACATAATCCGTGACAGCAGTCCGCGCGAACTGACTGAAGAAGAAGAACTCAATCTCAAAAATGTCATTCAGGAAACACTCAGTAAA
>JAGQQP010000188.1 GCA_020426085.1 Planctomycetaceae bacterium
GATTTTGTTTTTCGCGAACTATTAGCCAGGCAGACGTGTCACAGTTTTGAAAAGCTCTGTAATTCAGGGATCTGCTGAATTCCGGCAGTATTCATGGGTTCTTAACGCGAAATACAAGGAAAGATCATGAAAGTCTATCTGGACGACGAACGAACGGCACCACCCGGCTGGCAACAGGTACGCTGGCCGGAAGAAGCGATCCAATTTTTAAAGACCGGTCTTGTTGAAGAGATCAGTCTCGACCATGATCTGGGCGATGATGCGCGTGGCACGGGATACGATGTGCTGCTTTGGATTGAAGAGGCGGTCGTCACTCGTGACTTTGATCCTCCCGTCATTCAGGTGCACACGGCAAACCCACCGGCGCGCAATCGCATGGTCTCTGCTGTTCGAACGATTCAGAGGCTGACAGAGTGTTACTGCGGCGCAGACTGAATTGATTTTAAAACGCGGGGGGCTCCCTGTGGCTGCCGGTAAAATCAGATGCTTTGATTTTACCCCGGGATGCCCCTGCTGTTTTTTGTTATCAGAGTTGCTTGAGAATTCTGATAAATTGAATCAGCTCTCCTGATTCCCTTCCTCGAACATGGCGTTGAAGCGGCGCTGCATTTCTGCTGGTGTGACCTTTTCGATTTCTGAACCGAGCAGCCATTCATGACCGAACGGATCGAGGACCTTCGCCGAACGCTCTCCATAAAACTGATCGGTGGGTTTCTGAATCAGGGTGGCGCCGGCATCCACTGCCTGTTGTGTCATGCTGTCGACATCCTGCACGTGGAGATGGATCGAAGAACCTGTCGGTGTAGATTCAGCGGGCGCATGAATACCATATTCCGGGTACGCATCTGAAACCATGATCGTAGTGTCGCCGAATTTGAGTTCCGCATGGCCGATCCGTCCGCCAGGTTCTGTCAGACGAAAATCTTCGAGTGCCCCGAAGGCCCGCTTGTAGAATTCGATGGCGGCGACGGCGTCCCGGGTACGCAGGTAAGGAAAGACTTCATGGATCTGGTTGGAGTCGGCAGTACTGCTGGTCATGGTTTGAATTCCTGAATCTGTTCGGTTGATGGATTTCGATGTCAACCAGTCTACTCAGAAGTGAGCGGCCTGTATTGGAAAAAATTATTACTCAGCCCGGCAGCATGTGATTTTTCTGATCGGGAGCGATCGGTCTGTATTCAGGCGGTGTCACGCCTGTGAACTTTCGAAAATCATGAATCAGGTGGGACTGATCGTAATAGCCGTTCTCCAGTGCCACGTTAACCCAGGAAAACTGATCGCCGCTGACGATCTGATCCAGAACGGACTGAAAACGCTGAATGCGAAAATACAGTTTGGGGGTGAGACCGACCGCATTCTGGAACTGTCGAATGAATCGCTGGTTACTGAATCCCAGTGATTCGCTGACGGTTTTGACGCTGGTTGAATCAGATTCACGAAACCGTTGGGCGGCATAGAGCATTGCCTGGTGATTTGGATCGGGTTCCGTCAGTCGATTAAGGAGTACCTGTTCCAGAAGGTCGAACCTGGCAGTTGCTGATGCTGCCTGCATGAGCTGCTCCCGTACCTGTAGCGCTTGTGGGCCCCAGAATTCTTCCAGGCTGAGATGCAGATTCATGAGTTCGCCGACGGGAATCCCCAGGAAAGGGGCGGCACCGCCAGGGTGAAAGTGGACTCCGATTGTGGGCGAGGGCCGGGAAGTATCAAGGGTATAAGGGCGGGAATAGGCGCCTGAAACGGTCGGTCCCGAACAGGAACAGAGTGCATTGTCTGTAGGGTCGAAAATTTGAACGGGTCGATCGTCCTGCAGTTTAAAGATCAGGTCCACACTACCCGTGGGGAGGATCCGCTCCTGCTGCCAGTCCTTTTTTGACTCTCCGCCGGAATGCCAGAGACATTTGACAAAGCGGTTCAAGGGACTGGTGAATTGCGTTCGTGTTTCCAGCATCGGACTGGTCTCACAGGGGGGCTGGCTTGGAGAGCTGACAGTCACGGGGCTGTCATATCTGACTGTATCCTACAGGGAAAAGGGAGCTGGTTCTACCTGGAGATGCGATTCGAGTTCAGAGTGACCTGTCAAACTCAGGCGGGATGATCTGTTGAGGAATCTGCTCTACCCAAAAAATTTCCCCCCATTCCTGCGTTCAGAGAACTGCAAAAACGGGGGGCTGAAAGTCTGCTTGGAGTCAGACAGCAAGATTATTTCTTCTTGCTGGTTTTACCTTTGGCAGTTTTGGTTGTTGTCTCGACAGTTTTGCCAGTTTGCTTTTTGGCACCTTGCCCAATCTTAGAAGTAGATTTGGCCATCACTCGTTCTCCAAATAAAAGGAGGTTTAGAAACAGATATGAACTAAGATATTCATATCGACGCGTAAGTTACCAATCTTTGCAGATTTTGAAATATCAGAGTTCACATTTTTTAAATTTTTGCGAAGAATTTTTTTGACGGTCATTTTCACGGCGTGCTCTGCAGGCATCGCGACAGTGAAGAACTGTCGTTGCCGGTCGGGATGAGTGACACTCTCCCCTGCTCTGCTGCCTGCTGTTGCGGATTGAAAACAGGCGCCTGTGACGCACATGCGAGAAGAGAAAATCTGTCCAAACTGTCGCGCGAAACCAGGGGCAGGTTTCGTCCTGTGAAAACAAAAACGGGCGGATCTGTATGTCCGCCCGTCTGGTCTGATTTCCTGGAGTGGGGGTTTGCCGTTGTTCGCCCCGGACTCCGGTTTTTATGGTTTTTCAGTTAGAAATCAGCACTTAACGTTTCCCGTTTGGCCCGGGTGCTGACGGCCCGGTAGAGGGTCATGTCGATGTTTTCTGAGAGAAAGCGGACGCGACCATCACCGAATACGAAGTGGGCACCGCCGGTGTGATAGCTGCCGGCTGCCTCTTCTGTGTACTGGTTGATCGGGTCGTTACTTTCGGCGGCGATCAGGTACTCGGTCATTTCTGTCGGCGGGTTGCTGTCTGCTCCATTCGAGAAGCAGTGCTTGCGGTCGCTGCCGCCACCACCCAGCATGTCCGCGTCTCCGCCGGAGTCAATCACTTCACTGACAAAGATGGTATTGGACAGCCCGTCGGTGACATCCCGGAAGGCCACGCTACTGCTGATGTAGAAGATACCGTCGGCGTTCATACAGCCACCCGGGGCGGTCATGCCCGCGGGATCGGAAACGGAACCGCCGTAGCAGTTATCCCCTGAGTATCCGATGAGTGTGCCCATGTTGCCGTTATAGTTGGAGGGAGAGTATCCATTTTTCTGGACTCCCTGGCTGACATCAGGCTGGGAAGGACACCAGAAAACGGAAAGGACCGTCTGCCCACACAGCTGCTGTTTGGCATCATTCACGCCGCCGGACTCGGCCCCCATCCCGCTTGAAGTTGGACCCTGAATTTGATTGTACATATTGGCCTGATCCAGATAAGGCAGGATGGTGGCATGCCAGGTCCAGCCATGACCGTAGTATTTGGTGCCGTTAAAGTAAACGATGCTGCCCGATGGCAGAGATTTAAAAGTGGAGTGGTAATTGTGTAGCGCCAGGCCGATCTGCTTCAGGTTGTTTTTACAACTGTTGCGGCGGGCGGCTTCCCGGGCCTGCTGGACTGCCGGCAGCAGTAGTGCAATCAGGATTGCGATAATCGCGATGACTACCAATAGCTCGATTAATGTGAACGCTCTTCGGTTCTTCATTCGTCTCCCCCTTGAAAAAATTAATATGCAGAAACATGCAGTGAAAGAAAAAGTTGGTTGAGATGGAATCGTTCTGTCTTAAAGCCAGACAGGTATTATTGATTACCGGAAGTGCTAACTTTGGTAAGCGCTTCCTGTGATTAAATATGGATGAGAAGAGTTCTCGACTGACGGGTGTGGGGTGAGTCTACAAGAGGAATGTGAAGATTTTGTGAGGGGAATGTGATGTTATCAGGGGCAGGCGCACTCTGATGTAACTCTTTATGGTTAAGAGTTTATGAATAATCAGGGCTTCACTTTGGAATGGTGTTTTGAGGGGGGGGATTTCAGGGAATCAAATCGTTGGGAAGACGAACTTTGGCGTTCCGAGAGACTGAAAAACAGGTTTTTGCGGAGTCCGGTTTGTACTCATGGAACCTTAATGAAAAAAACAATAAAGGTTCATGGTTTGAGGTTTTGAGAGCTCAAAACGGACTGATGAGTGGGGAACCGAGGCAAAAAAATTATGAATTATTTGTGGATCGAAAAGAAAAATCGAACACTTTGTACTTCCAGGGGGTTCTACTCGGTTTTGCAGACGATCAATTGAGGTTCATCCAGCCCGACATTCAGGTTCTGGCTTTGATTTGACTGATGATCGTCGGGTCGGTGATTTTTGTGTCGTCTGCCAGTAGAAAGGCTTTGCTGAGAATGATTGACAGCAGGTTGTCTCCTTCAAAGGGGAGAAACAGGTTATTTGCCGTTTTGCCGGCGATTGACTGATTGGGGACGATACAGAGATAAGCGTCGTGAGGTGACATCAGAATGTTACCGCTCCCCAGGTGGATTTTGTAGGTGTGTAGCGTTCCCTGGACCAGCAGGAATTTCTCCTCAAACGAACACTGGCTGGCGATTTTGAGCCGAGGGACGAGTCGCTGCAGGATCTGTTTGCGGGTCTGGGCCGTTTCGGTCAGATCGCCGAATGAGTAGCTCTGCCAGTAATCGATATAACGCCCTTCCGGTCCGCCGTCGGACCAGGTCGGATCGTTGGCGACGGAAGCGACACCCACAAACAGGTCAACATCGCGCATCAGTTCGCTGAAGACCAGAGGCGGAATTGCTTCCAGACTGATCGGGTTGTCGCTCCCCTCTTCTCCCCAGGTGGCATATCCGCCTCCGCCGGCGTGAGAGACACGCGCGGCTGCCTCCACCGGATAGAAGCGGACCTGGTCCGTCGCGAGATAGAGAAACGTTCCCGCATCATTGGTGTCGACTCCATAGTTGTCGCCGATCCCTTCCACCCAGAATTCGGCCCGCAGGTTCCATTTGGGGAGCATTTTCCTGGCCGGGGGATAGAAATCATCGACCATCAGCCGCAACTGGTTTTTCCAGCCCCGTGCACCGCAGAGAGCGTTGAACTGATGCTGTTTGATGATGTGGGCCGCATACCGGTTGGAATAGACGCCGGTGTTACGTTCCGCATCGGTCAGCAGGTAGACTTCCCGGTGTGCCTGTTTGAAGGGCTGCTGAATTTTGTGTTCTTCCAGCCAGTCGCGCCAGGCAATGATCTCCTCAGTCGAATGCTCAATCGGATGCCAGAGAGTGACGGTTGTGCTCGCGTCCTGGTTTTCAATCGGGTTGCTGTTGCAGTCGACGAGTTGGCCATCAAGCCAGATGCCGTCGACGACGTCATCCCCCGTCTTAAAACACCAGATGATCCGTCGGGCCAGCGTGCCGACCAGGGGATGATCGAGATAGCGTTCCTGCCAGGTTGCGAGCGGCCAGACTTTCTGTTCCAGGAACAGGTTGTCGATCCGTTCGCGTTGAGCGGGAAGCATCTTCTGAATATCTTTGGCACCCGCCTTGAGATCTTTCAGTTCCTCGGCGAAGTCTTTCTTGACTGCTGCCGGGACCGATTTCTGGGGTTTACCGTCCGGTTTGAGCCATACCAGTTGCGTGGTCGTGGTTCCGGTGATGGTTAGTTGGGCGGTGAAGTCGCCTAATGGCTCTTTGAGCTTACCGACCTCCGTCAGGCCGTAAGCGGGAACGCCCATTTCTTCGATCTCTTCCCGGGGTACCTGCATTCGCTCGGCGGTTTCGTTGAGTGCTTTCTCGATCCCCTTCTGGGCGGTTCCGAATTTGATTCTGACTTTGAGATAAGCCAGCTGCCCGAGCGCCGTCTCATTGGTAATCTGTCCCAGAGCCCAGACACAGGCGTTACCCACTTTGATCGCGCGAGGGCCGACGCCGGGCACTTTTTTGTAAGTGGAAATGGCCAGAGCAGCCAGTGCGCGAGCCAGTCTGGCATCATCAATCAGGCTGCAGCACCAGGCAAGTCCTTTGAGAGTATCAGTGTGCAGGTCGATGAGCATCATATTCGGGTCGGGGCCCCAGCGGCGTGGATTCAAAGACTGAGTGCGGGGCTTGTCGACCAGGGGGAACCATTCCAGCAGGGTTTGGGTGAATGGTTCTTCGCCGATCTCGGCAACCAGGGGTGTGGCTGTCTTCACCCATTTAGCGGAGGGCTTGCCTGCCGAAGCGGTCTGGCAGTGAGCGAGTAAGGCTCCCCACGCATTTTGCAGAGGGCCCGGCATCGCTGCACCGTCGGCCAGGGCTCTGTCCGACCAGGCTTCCCCCGCTTTGAGCGGAAAACGGGTATGATTATTACTGAGTGTCTGGAGTGTTCTGATGAGCGGGAAGATTTCCTCGTCCTTTAATTTGAGCAGGGCTTCTGCCAGACCGGACAGTGATTGTTTGAGCTGGTAGTCTGGCTGTTCTTCAGACTTCTCCAGATAACCTTTGACGCGTTTGATGAATGCTTTTATGTGAGGATGAGTCCACTGATCGTGGGCCCTGGTGCAGGCACAGCAATCTGCCAGCCAGGCATATTCCGGCATCGTAAAGGGGAGATTGCGACTGATCAGCCGGGCTGCAACGTGGACAGGCACCTTGGAATACTCAGGTCTCTGATCTGGCAGTGAATCATAAATTTGCTGGAAGTTCTCGGGCCAGATGTTGTTGTAGCGGTCGTCGTAGCCCAGATACCGCAGACCGAACGCCAGAAAGATAAAATCACGCTGAACGGCTTTCTGTTCTGCCATGATCTCTTCCACGCAGGGGAGACTGGCAATTTCTGAGAAGTCGCAGACTGTATAATTTTCTGTGGCGATCAGTAACTTTCGATAGAGTTCGTCAGCGCGGGAAGAGTATTGCATGGGCGTACTGTCAGTTCCAGGTTGAGGGGCAGCGGTTGAACGATCTGTCGAGCGAATGGAGTGATCAGCCACCCACGAGCAGTGTCAGCTTCAGGAATGAGACTTCAGATTGCGGCGTGATCGTGATCTCTTCGTCCAGTGATTCCGCCTGTCGCTCGTTCACCAGAATCAGGATCTGATTCCGTTCGAAGGCTTCAACGGCTTTAGCGAACTGCTCATGCCAGTCGATCTCACGACTTTTTTTCAGTTTGAATCCATTGAGGGTTTCTTCGGTATCGGTGGGTTGGATCAGTCCCCGGAAATGTTCGGTCCGCTTTGCGTTAAAGTCTTTGACTTCCTGGTAGACCCGGCTGCGGATCAACTCGCGGACGGTGATCGTTTCTGTGAGAAATTCGAGTGTGATTTCACCGGTGATTTTCCCGGTCATGCTTTCGTCGCGAATGGTCAGAGTGGTCGCTGACATGAAGGATCCCTTCTGAAAGACTTACTGAGAATTTGACTGCTCTACTGTGCGATTGTACTCTGGTCGGATTTCGGATGCCAGTCTTGCTTCTGCCGGAAAGTCTGATTCATTTGATCTTCATTTTTCTACCACGAAAAGCACGAAACTGTTTGACTGTCATTAAGCATCTCCCGGGGTGGTCCCGGATGTAATCCGGGACGAGTGAAACGAGCAGGAGGTCTCTGCTGCCGGTGACGAACGTTGCGGGAAGAGAGTAATTTGCCTGCAG
>JAGQQP010000189.1 GCA_020426085.1 Planctomycetaceae bacterium
AAGCTGGCTTTGGTGATTGGCGGCGACTGCAACAGCCGCATTGTGAATCCGGAAGACCGCCGGGTGGCTCCGCTGTTTGGTGATGGTGCCGGTGCTGTTCTGCTCTCAAAGGGTGATCCTCATCAGGGACTGACCTGTTATCAGACGGGATCTGACGGCAGTGGTTGTTCTCTGCTGGACCGGCCCTCTGGTGGAACCCGTAATCCTGCGACAGCCGATGATATCGCTGCCGGGCGTCATTTCCTGAATATGGATGGCCGCAGTGTCTTCAAGTGGGCTGTGCGAACGGTTGCCGATTCCATTGATCTGATGCTGACCAAAACTGGCATGAGTGTGCATGAAGTCGACCTGTTCCTGATGCATCAGGCCAATATCAGAATCATCGATTCTGCCTGTGAACAGCTGGGAATTCCCCGTGAGAAGGTCTTTAATAATCTGGATCGCTATGGAAATACCTCTGGCGGATCGATTCCGATTGTTCTGGACGAAGCGTTCCAGTCGGGGCGGATCAATCGCGGCGATACCATTCTCCTGAGTGGTTTCGGTGCCGGACTCGCTTGGGGAACAGGTCTGTTCCGCTGGTAGATCCTCGCTTTGTCGATTGATTCTCAGTGAATGCCGCGCGTGCTCTGTCTGTCGGAGTACGCTGATCCTTTCAGCGCCGGCTTACTCCGAGTCGTTTGGCTCTTTTGATTCCTGCTTTTTGTCGTCACCAGTCGTGTCTGGAGTCACAGGCCGTTCAATCACAGGTTCACCCGCTTTGGCAACACCTGCCAGCGGCAGCTCATTCGCTGCGTCAGAGTCTTCTTCCGCATAGTAGACGTGATCGATGGGTGTGCCGTCATCACATTTCCTCAACAGGAAATAAATGACGGTATTGGCCGACCAGAAGAAGCTGATCACAAAACCGGAAAACGTGATATTGAGCAGGGAGCCCCAGCCTCTGGAAATGGAAGTGGCCAGATTGGTCTGCCCCTGATTGAATAGATCGAATGCCTGTTCGCTGCCCATGCCCCAACTGACGCCCCAGAATGCCAGGTGGGAAACCAGTTGCATCAAGAGTTCGACCAGGAACAGGCAGGCGGATCCGTAGCAGAGTGTGACAAAGACCAGCCACAGAAAATACCAGATCCGCCCGAAAATATAGCTGAAGATGCGGCTTAAGCCATCGAAACCATCGCTGTCTTCCACGCTGATAGTGGTCATCATTAAAGGCCAGCCGGCCAGTGTGACCAGCAGGATCAGGCTCATGACGAACGCAAACAGAAAAGCCAGTCCCCAGAACAGGCTGACAATGACTCCGCCGGCACTGGGAATATTACCCAGCAGTCCAATCAACAGGCAGAGGACCCAGAAGAAACCCATGCCCGCAAACGGGAGCAGGGGGGCACTGACCAGCGACAGGATTCGTTTGAGTGAAAATCCTAAAGATGCCCGGACGCCGATGTGATCATCCTGTGCAAACTGAATGGCGGCAATTCGGGTGATGGCACCTCCAAATACCGCCCAGATAATAATCGCCCACAGCAGCTGTGTGGTCGCATACGCCAGGGAACTCCAGCTGGCGCCAGTTTCAAACAGGGTCAGAACCGGCCTGGTGAAATAGGACATCGGTTCCAGCAGGGTGGCCCCCTGAATGTAATCGACCAGTCCCGGAGACTGTTCCGGAATCGGGGTCAGCCCCTGTTGTGGGGAGTGTAAAAACAGATCGGAATTCCGGGGGGGGAACACGATCCTCTGATGCACGAGTGACGAACGAGTACGCGACACTTGCCCGGGTGCAAACGGGAGCTGATTAAATACCTGATTTCCCAGCATCAGCAGCAGAATTGCTGCAATGGCCAGCAGAATTTTCTGGAAATCCACAGCCAGCCGAAATACCCGAAACAGGTTCAGCCAGGGAAACAGAGTTTTATAAGGAATTGGTTCGGTAATCAGTGCCGGTTTTTGATTCATCATCGTCAGAGTGTATGTCCAGATGCCCAGAGATGAGAGAGATGCCCGATTGACAACATCCTGTATTGCAAAATCCGTAACAGAAAGCCCGTCAATCCCTCAGTTCGTATTCAGACTGAAATCGTGCAGGAATTGCTGTTAATCTGATCTCAGATGGCAAAACCCGAACACACTCGTGAAGTCGAATACAAACCAGTGGTCCATCAATCCTGTATTGACAGGTGGCCAATGTCAGGCGAGCACGCCAGCGAGCGTGCGGACCATTTCGACCCACGTGCCAATCCAGGTCTGATAAGACACTAAGATCCGTCATCGGAAACCAGCCGTTTTCCCAGTCCGATCACATGATCACATTGATATCCCAGTGATTCATAAAATGAGACCACTGCCTGATTCGTTTCGCGAACCTGCAGATTGATTTTCGGACACCCTTTCTCCCGGATGAGGACCTCTACATGTTGCATGATTTTCCGACCAAAGCCTCTTCGCTGCCAGGCAGGAGAAACGGCAAGGTAGTTAATCCAGCCACGGTGTCCTTCGTAACCTCCCATGACGGTTGCGACGATGGAACCAGAATATTCTCCCACCAGAAACAGATCGGGATCGACTGCCAGTTTTCTCTGAATGTCCCGCGCCGGGTCATTCCAGGGAACCACCAGCTGACACTCTTTCCATAATTCGATGACTGCAGCCTGATCGCTCAGTTCAAATTCCCGGATTTCCATGATCAATTGATCTCCATTGAAAACAACCGGTTTCAATCCACCCGCAGTCAATTCAGTACCTGTAAGACTAACGAATGAGACACGAGATTTACAGTCCGCAATCTGTCTGATGGAATATCACTGAGCGCAAGTCAAAACTCTGCCAGAAAGTGGAACCTGGCGCGCAGATCCCCTTTCCGAAACAGATATTGTACGGGTTTCGGGGCTCCCTGAGTACCCTGCTACTCCAGAAAGAGCGGAATCTGCCTGTTTCGATCGCTTTACTCGACAAACAGCAGAGGATTCAGATCGCCATTTGTGTCGAACCGACCGATGACGGATTCGTAACTGGTATGATGCCCCAGCACGGCACGTGCATGCTCCGCTTTTTTCAGACTGCGATACACCAGCAACTGGTGAGACCCAATCCGTAAACGATGACCGGCTGCTTCATCCCGGGAGGAAATTTTTCCCGATTCACTGACGGTCAGTCGCGACCAGTCCGCCGCCTTACGTTTCAAATCGGGTTCCCAGTCGATAATCAAAGGCACATACAGCGCTGTTGCTTCCGCAGCATGCTGCTGTAAGATCAGCTGATGCTGTTCATTATACGTCAGACTGCCCGGTTGAAAGAAATCCCGCTCCTGAGGTAATCCGATCGGAAAGACCCGGGCCGTCAGCCCTTTGGTTTTGAGAGTCAACTCGTGCGTTTCACTGTCGACCATTCCCGCCAGTTCCGCAGAGACAGGCAGGATCGATCGATATTCAATGCTGGCCGCTTCTGTGACGGTCACAATGTCAGAGAGAAAAGCAAAGTGCTGGTTGCGGGGCAGCAGCAGCTGACGTTCGAGGCGGAAACCGGAATCCAGTTCCATCGACAGTTCGAGATAATCCGCATCTTCATCGGAGTTCCAGCAGACACAACTCCACTCGCCATCCCCGGTCACGGTCTCACCGTTTACTGTCAGTGAGAAATCCCAGACTCCCTGTAACAGTTTTTTCCCCAGCGCAGTCAGACTGATAACCGGAAGTTCCGCGTTCCAGCTGACAACCAGGAGATTGGAACTGTCAGACCAGTAATTCCTCATCAATGCCTGCGCTGCCCAGTCAGACTGACTGGAAGGACAACCTTCGGCCTGGATAAAAAATCCGGTTCGTTTTTTGACCGCCTGCAGCGATTTTAAATACAAACGCTCTGCACTGCGGGACGGCAGACCGGAAACAGCGGCTGCAGCAGAGAGTAACTCAAGATGCGAAACAGCGTGTGTCGGGCAAACCGCGATCTGCCCACAGGCATCGCAGGCCGCAACAATTTTCTCAACGGAATACTGGAAACGCTCGTGTGCTTCCCGGTCCCATAATTGTTTGCCCCAGATCTTGCCTGCATAAGTCGCCCGCGTCAGGGTAATCAACCAGTAATCCAGTCGAGGGAAAAAGTCGGCATGCGGAGTTCCATCGGTGTCTGTCCGATCAAAAAAGCTGTCTCGTAAATTCTGTTGTCCCAGTTGACGGAAGTTCTTTGCACCGGAAATATCCGAGAACAGTAAACCGGCACGCCAGGGGAGCTCTCCGGAAATCAATGCGACCTGATCTTCAAGGAGTTCTGAAAAATCAGTTTCTTCCAGTTTGAAGCAAAGCGTCACAGCAGAAAACAGGCAGGCCCTCCAGACGCTGATCAGCGTAGCAGGCGCTAATCGAGAACCAAGATTTTCCAGCAGTTCAATTAACAATAATAATTCATAAGGCTGTAACGGATCGGCGGCGGAAATCTGATCGATCCAGCCTGTCAGCAGGCGACTGATTTCATCCCAGCTCAACTCGGGAGATTTTTTCCCTTTGGAAGCTTTCGATTTTTTTTTGCCGGGAACCAGTTGTGTACTGGCGGAGCGGATCAGGTTAATCAAATCGGAAGTGCGACAGGTTTCATCGACCGACTCATCCGACCAGAGAGTCGACCATAACATTCCCGCAGCCTGTTTTCCCGCACGCTTCTGTTTCGCGATGGATTTCAACTGGGAAGACAGGCCTTTACAGAAACGTTTCAAATCGCCCGCCTGCGCCCCTTTCATCAGATCGCCGGTCGGCTTTGATTTCCATTGGAGGGACTGCAGAAACTCTTCATCGGAAACGGCAAACAGCTGCTGTGGTACAGATTGACCAAATTCGATTGACATTGTTATTTCCATTAATATGGTTCCCCAACAACAACTGAGATTTTCACCCTCAACAGTGAAACTTCAGATCCGATTTGGCGCATCACCGAACTGAGAAGAATCAAAATGCGCGGACTGGTGATAATAGGGTAACGTGATTTCTCCCGAAATCAATTGATCCAGACGCCATTCAACATGACTCTGGCAACATAAGACCGGGAATTCAACAAAAGATCACTGCCTGAATCTGTCACAGCATCATCGGGCAGACAGATGAGAGCCAGATCCGCCCGCTTCCCGACTGTCAGCGATCCGAGTTCATCCGATCGTTCCAGTGCACGGGCGCCCGCTAAAGTGCCACATTCCAGGATTAAATCGGTTGCGACGTCAGGAAACGTTTCCCGCAGAAACAGCAGCTCTTTCCAGAGACTGAGATCGGGATTGGAAGCCCGGCTGTCTGTCCCCAGAGCCACATTGATCCCCTGACTGATCAGGGTCAACCAGGGATGTAAACGATGCCCAAAATAATGATGAGTGCGCGGACAGTAAACGACAGAGATCTGAGGTGCCTGCTTCAGAAATTCTATTTCGGCTTCACCAAAATAATTTCCATGCACGGCGAGTGCAGAAGTGAGTTCTGCCAGCGGGACAAGGTAATCATACAGCCGCATCCCGTCGCGCAGAATCTGCGGATCCCACAGTCCCAACTCGGATAACAGCTCCACAAAGGGTCCCGACTTTTGGCTCAAAAACTCCAGCTCATCCCTGGTCTCCGCCAGATGGACGGCGGCGGGCACCCCCTGATCGCGTACCTGCTGGACCAGATTCAGATACAAATCGGGATTCACACTGTATGGCGCATGCGGGCTTAACCCCAGACCCACCTCACGATTCAACTCCAGGTCGGTCCCCAGCTGCAGAAAATCCGCGGCGGTCTGTTGCTGTTCTACGATCCGATCTGGTGTGAACCCCAGACACTCGCGGAAAACAACTGCGGATGGCTTGCGTTCATCGGCTGATAAGAGCTGCAGGCTCTCAGAGCTGGTGGCGATTTCGCCCAGACAGGTTGTCCCGGAAATCAGACTCTCTTCGATTCCCTGCCGAATTCGCTGATCTGCCGGGACAGTACAGGTGAACCGCGACTTCATGATCGATCGAATCCACTCGGTAAATGGCTTTGCCGGTCCCAGAGGTTGCTCCAGCTGACTGAATTCCATATGGGTGTGTGCATTCACCAGCCCGGGAATCAACGCAGCATTCCCCAGGTCGACCGCGCGAGGATGTTCCCCCTGATACACGGCGGCAATCCGGGAACCTTCTATTTCTAGCACAGCCCGTTCCAGCGGAGGTCCTTCCACAGGGAATACCCAGCGGGCTGCTAAAATCTGACGTTCCAAAATATCACTTCATCAAATAAACGTTGCTGGCTGGTGAAATCACATCCGGCACCAATTATATCAGATCAAAGCTCATTTGGAATCAGTAAGCCTGCGATCATAAGAAGACTCTGTCAACAACTCCGCCGATTCACTGGGAGCGGGGCGGGACTGAAGTATCACCCATCGCAGCAGCACGAATGCTGTCACGCCGCAAATCAACAGCAAAGGCCAGGAATACCGTAACCCGTCTGGTCCCATTGTGACGAAATGCTGCAGGCCATTTTCGGGAGCCCATGTTTCAGGCACCCGACCACGGAAGATCGAAAGCGAGTTATAGATAAAGTGAAACAGAATTCCCGGAAACAGACTGCGACTGTGCACCGCAATCAACCCCAGAGCCAGCCCCATCAGGGTCGCATTAAACACCTGTTGTGGAATCTGGTGCATCACGCCAAACGTGACACTGGAGAGAATCACAGCGAGCCAGACCCGACCCCGGCGACCAAACCCGCTCAGCATAAATCCACGGAAGGCGATTTCTTCGCAGATCCCCGGTGCGACCGCAAAGGCCAGCAGAATCAACCACAACGACTGATTGGGATCAGACATTTCCTTGATGATTGCCGCGGCCCCCGCTGGCAATTTCGGAAAGAACCACTGCAGACTTGCAGACAACTCCAGCGACAACGGATGCAGCATGAAAGGCAACAGAAGTCCCACGCCCCAGAAACCCCAATTGGGTAAAAAGAGACGAAACGTCTTCCGCACACTGGTCGTCAGCATGATCCCCATGATTAACGCCGGTGTCGCAATGATCGCCAGCTGCTGGATCATCAGCAACTGCATGCTCCGCACTGCTCGCATTGATTCCGGTGCAGTCAGAATCGCATCCCGCATCGAATTCATCACCGCAAACTGCAGTAACATGATGATCACGAAGCAGAAGCCTGCCTCTGCAAAACTGGGTAACGCGTCTTTAGTCCGCATCAGATGCTTCAGCCACAAACCGACTTCAAACCGCTCGGCTTCGCGGAAGAGCACGTCTTCCCGCTGGAACTGATCGATGGCCCACCAGAGTGCCAGCAGACTGTATCCGATACTCGATACCAGCACCGGAATCGCGTAGACATATAAAGCCCCCGCATTCACCGCAGAGAGCAGCATCCCTTTCAGCAGGAGCGCCGCTCCCACGATCGGCATCATGCTGTAAAACGCATTGATCTCCACTGCAGGAGACAGGCAGAATACGGTTAAGCCCAGCGTCACCATCAACAGCGGTGTTAGATAATATTGTCCCTCTTTACTACTGCGGGCAAAGGTCGCCAGTGACAGACACAAGGCACTGAATAACGCCGAGAGCGGAATCAGCAGAATCACAATCCAGAACAGTG
>JAGQQP010000018.1 GCA_020426085.1 Planctomycetaceae bacterium
TGTAAAGTGTTTTTTATTTTTGTATAAGTTTGTTCCACAGGCGACATGGAACCGGCATCGTAGAGAATGGTCTCTCCACCGGGGGCTTCAATCAGAATCGAGACGCCATGATTGACAGCGATGAAGGTACAGCGCAGAGTCGGTTCCCGTGGAGTCAACAGTGGAACCACCAGGCCCGCCAGGATCCAGACAGGCAGCAACGACACCCTCCATTTCTTGACTGAGATACTGGAATTCCAACGATGCTTCGCAAGTCCGGGTAATACGGATAACAGCAATAAGACATAGTACACCAGAATCCACCAGAGGGCGGGGGCAGGCAATTCGAAATGAGACCAGGGCAAATTCGATGTCCACTTCACCATCCACAACAGCAACAGCAGGCTCTGGTCAAAACAATAGCCAAAGACACCTGCAGTGAAGGGGAGCAGGGCCCCGACAAACATCAGCAGGTAACCCAGCAGGAGGATCAGAAACAGAAACGGGAAGATCAGAGTGTTGACAAGAAGTCCAATCGGAGACAAAAGATGAAAGTGATAGAGAACGAGCGGGGCGGTTGTAATCCAGATAAATAATGTCACCAGAAAAACGCTATAGAGCATTCGAAAATACTGAAAGCAGAGCCGCTGTATCGGTGTCTGCAGAAGTGGATCATTGGCTTTCAGACGCCAGCGTAAAGGCAGCCAGGTTTGCTGATAGAGGTTTTTATAAAAGTCCTGATTTACAGTCCAGAGAATCGCCGTCACCGCAAGAAACGATAGCTGTGTTCCCACATCAAACAGGTCTGTGGGATTGATCAACAGAATTATGAGTGCAGACAGACAAATCAGATTCAATGTGGTGATCGTGCGCCAGTTGACCAGTCCCAGTGTGACCAGTACACAAAACGAAGCGGCGCGCATGATCGGTGGCCTGATCTCGATAATGGATAGGTAAAACAGGATTGCCATTACCAGGAAAGTCACTGTCACTGATCGAGGGAGATTCAGAATATGGCAGATACTCCAGACAAACGCACTGAAAAATCCAATATGCAAACCAGAGATCGCTAAAAAATGAATCAGTCCTGACTGGCTGAATTCCTGTCGTACCTGAGAGCTCAGTTCAGTACGTTCTCCCAGCAGGAGTGCCAAAGCAACGGGCTGCGTCGACTCTGTTGTCTCCTCAACGATTCGTGCTCTGAACCAGCCCCGAACTGACGTACGGAGACGATTCCACGAATATTCGTTTGATTTCTGTAACACAGTGACCGCTTCCGGGATTTTGACCGAAAGTGTGGCATCTATTTTCTGTTTGCGAAAATAGATCGAAAAATCATAATCTTCAGGGTTATCGGGCTTCGCACAACATTTTAACTCACCAATGACTTCGACCAGATCCCCGGCTCTCAGTGAACTGGTAAGTTCTGATCCGGAGGGTTTTAGATTTTCCGTAATGAAGACACGCACTTTCCCTGTCATGGGTGATTTAGAATCATTTGTGACGAGATTCTGGCAGGCAAGTGTAAATTGAATCCGTCGTTGAGGCTGTTCCGGATTCAGTAATTCGTCTTCTTTTAAATCGCGAATCTCAGGATTGGAAGAAATCTGACCGGTGAGTCTGACAATACATTTAGGAGCATGTTGCTGACTTTCCGAGGAGAGCAGGCGAGTTACATCTTCCGGACTTCTGCAATACCAGAATTCGTGATGCCTCAGAGCACCCAGGCAGACAACCAGAGCCAGTAACATAAGAGTGGCAAAAATTCTGCGATGACGCCAGTACGAAACGAGCCAGCCGCATAAAACGATGACAGCTGTCTGCAACCAGATGGAAATCGCCAGGTTCAGCCATGCATCCAGCAGAATCCCTGTTGCGAAACAGATCAACACACTGAGAGCCGGAGACCGTGGTGCATGTTGCGGCACCTGATCACCTGGGCTGGATTCGTGGTTAATCTGTTTAAGGGATTCGTGCATTAAAACTGGAACCCCAGGGTTTTCAGGGGACTGTGGGAAGATTCAAATCAACCTGATTATGCATCGTGTAAAAACGGAATCGATTCCCATCGGGAATCAATAAACCACTCGACTGGTTGACCTCGGGTAGGGTCAGCGGGTTTCCCGGATATTTCACCCAGTCAATCATATTTTTAGAAGCAGCGATATTTGTGGTCCATAATGATGGTTTTTGCGCCGCGTCTGTACCGTGAAATATCATGTAGTAGGTTCCCTGGTATTTGATCAGCTGATTCATGGCAATCATTTTTTGATCATAGGATTCAGGGCCTGGCTGCATAATGGGCTGGTCGTTATTAATATTCGTCCAGACTTTCATATCAGGCGAAGTCGCCAGCCAGATCCCGGCGTCCCGTCTTTCATAAAACAGATACCAGGTATTGTTCTCATACCAGACCACAGGCGTTCCATAGGGGCCAGCGGCAATGGGTTTCCCGTCTGACATGCGTACATCCAGGGCACCAACGCGAGTCCAGTTTACGGCATCGGTGGAACTCAGATGCTGGGCAATGTCGTCTTTACCCTCCGCAAACATGTGGTAGGTGTCACCGTGTTTGATCACCATCATGTCTTCAACCCAGTGTTGCTGGTAGACGGGATTGCAGGGAGACCTGGTCCAGTGGATTCCATCGCAGGACCAGGCATAGCCGAGTTTTTTTATGCCTTCGCGGGTCCCGTCGTAGCCGGTAAACCAGAGGTGATAGAATCCCCCCTCTTTGAGAATCCAGCCACGTTCTCGGATCTTAACATCCCAGTGCCCGGGGCCCTGTGCTTCAAAAATTGGGTTCGAAGCATAGGGACGAAATTTGGTTAATTCATCCGGAAAATGAATTTCTTCTGCAACGAGCGTCGAAGTGATCCCGTAGAGAAATAGTGTCAGTATAAGCAATAGGAGAGAATTAAAACGTGTGTAGAATTTCACCGTGGGTCCGTTCATTTTATAACAATCGTCAGGTTTCATGTGTTTCCACTGCCATCTCATCAAAGTTTCGTTATTATACGCAGATCACTTTCCGAAATTCAAAGTGCCAGAGATGAATTCTGAGTGTACCTGCAGAGCAGGGCATATTAAAAGCAGACCCCAAAAGGATTGATCATGCCAGAGACAACAGCATTACTCGATATTCAGGGACTGAAAACCTACTTTCACACCAGCCGCGGAGTGGTGAAAGCGGTCGAGGATTTAAACGTCACGATCGAAAAGGGTAAGACCCTGGGCCTGGTGGGGGAGTCCGGTTCGGGCAAGTCTGTAACTTCACTTTCTATCATGAAACTGCTGCCAGATGCCGCTGCGAAAATTGATGCCGGCTCCATCTCCTTCCTCGGGAAAGATCTTGTGAAATTATCCGATCCGGAAATGCGCAACATCCGGGGGCGGGAAATCAGCATGATCTTTCAGGAACCCGGTACTTCTCTCAATCCTGTGTTCCGCGTGGGAAAACAGGTCATGGAAGCAATTATGCTGCACCAGAAGGTGTCAGCTGAAGAGGCTAAAAAACGAACAATTGACCTGTTTCACGAAGTCGGGATTCTTGACCCGGAAAGACGATTTTCGAGCTATCCCCATGAAATGTCCGGTGGTCAGAAGCAACGTGTGATGATCGCAATGGCCTTGAGTTGTAACCCGGAATTATTAATTGCTGACGAACCTACGACGGCACTTGATGTGACCATTCAGGCGCAGATCCTGAACCTGATTCGCAAGCTGCGCGACGAGCGGGGCATGTCCGTGCTGTTTATTACCCATGACCTAGGCGTTATTGCTGAAATTGCAGACGATGTCGCCGTCATGTTTCGTGGCAAACTGGTGGAATATAAACCTGTCGTAGAGATCTTTGAAAATCCGGAGCATCCTTATACAAAAGGCCTGTTGGCTTGCAGGCCGTCGCTGGATTCCACTTTTAAACGTTTGCCTACTGTCTCTGATTTTATGGACTTCGAAGAAACCAGTCCCGGAGAATATCTGATTCAGGAAAAGGTATTCGATGAAAGGAAATTCAAAGACATCACGGCACAGGGACGCCCCCGGATTCTGCACCCCCGCTCGGAACTGGAGGCTTTGGGGTACCGCTGGGACGAGATCAAAAACCTTCCCGAATCGCGTTTTGTCGAACAAGGTGAGAAACCGATTTTAAGTCTGGATCAGCTTCAGGTCTACTACCCGATCAAGAGTGGCATCATCAAACGAACCGTTGATCATGTCAAAGCCGTGGATGGCATCTCTTTGAACATCTACCGGGGACAGACGATTGGACTGGTAGGAGAATCCGGGTGTGGAAAAACTACAACGGGGAAAGCAATTGTCGGCCTGGCTCCCGTAACGGGGGGAAAAATCCTGCTGGAAGGGAACGATCTGGCACATATGACACGCGCCGAACGAAAACCGTTTCGCAGGAAAGTGCAGATCATCTTTCAGGACCCGTACAGTTCATTGAACCCACGAATGATGGTCTCAACAATTATTACCGAATCTATGATTGCGCACCAATTAGGAAAGTCGAAGTCAGACCGCCGTGATCGAGCAGCTTCTCTCCTGGAAGAGGTCGGTCTGCCCGTTGACTATCTGGATCGGTACCCGCATGAATTTTCTGGTGGGCAACGACAGCGTATTTCAATTGCCCGCGCACTGGCAGTCGAACCTGAATTTATAATCTGTGATGAATCGGTTTCCGCACTCGATGTTTCAGTACAGGCACAGGTCTTGAACCTGCTCAAAGATCTGCAGGAACAACATAACCTGACCTACATTTTTATCAGTCATGACTTGAGTGTTGTGAAATTCATGTCCGATATGATGGCGGTCATGAATGCCGGAAAACTGGTGGAACTTGGTCCGTCAGAAACCATTTATCAGAGTCCCCAACAGGAATACACACGCAAATTAATTGAATCAGTGCCCGTTGATGATTTGTCACAAATTAAGGCCCGAGTTGCACATAGGAAAGATCGGTCGCTGAAGCTTCAATAAGAAAAGATATGTGGATTTGTATATATGATGGGAGGTCTTTCATTTCTGCTTTCCGTACAGTAGACCACGGCAATTACCATTGCTAATCTTGCCCTGCAGTCTACGGAACCGGCAAAGTTTATGTCGGTGAATTATTTTGACATCCTAGGTACGGAAAGATTAGGAAAGTAGTAATGACACTAAAACCATCATGGAGAGTTGTTTTAACAGGTCTGTTTTGTCTGCTGTTCATCCAGCCTGTTTTTTCAGAAGAAGAAAAGAAGGAAGGTGAGCACGACTGGTTACTGAAAAACCCCACCATTCAGAAGCTGCTCAAACTGCACAACGAAGAACGCGCACGCAACGGAATGCCAGCCTTGACATTGAACACGAAGATGTGTCTTCAGGCTCAGGAACATGCCAACTGGATGGCTCAAACTGGCTACTATCAGCACAGCAATCTGCCTTGGCCAGAAATTATTTTCCAGGGTCCCACTTCAGCCGCCGCTGCGGTAAATGGCTGGATCGCATCCCCCGCTCATCATTCAATCATGTTGACGGGGACCCAAGCCGGATTCGGTTTCATGGTTTTGAACGGCAACTACTACTGGGTAGGTGTTTTCAAATAAGCACACCAGCAAATGAGCCGATTCCAAAGCAGTCGGCACCGATTTAAAAAAACAAGGCTGATTTTGGTTGACGGTAAGTCTAAATGTAACTTACCTTTAAACCAGAATCAGCCTTGTTCTATATGGATGAGTCTGCCACAATCTACCTACAGCGTCTCACACTATGGTTCTGGATTAAATAACCCATATAGGCCTCCCGTGATTTTTCCGACTTTTCAATGGAGTAATTGAAGGAATATCCATGCATCAATATCCCCGCTTTAACCTGTTCTTCCTGTCCCTCTTCCTGATGTTTGCTCTGACAGGCTGTCCCGGCCCTGCTACTGAGGAGGCCGAAGATACTGAAAAAGAGTCAGAAACGAAAGAAGTTCTCCTTGAGCCGTTCGATGCTCCGAAACTTGCTGATTTAGATGCGCAGGTGGAATGGGAAGAACAGCCTGTTCTGGACAGTCTGGAGCTTCTGCGGGAACGCCAGAGCCATGAGAAGCCTCTGGTCAGTGTAGATGAGGCACTCAAGCTGAAAAATACGAATCAGGAAATCAATGAAAAAATCCTGAGTGCACTGGGTAGATTACCCCAAAACGACGAAGAAGTTGACTGGGGTGCGACCATCAATCGACACGTGGGTGCCGACTTGAAAAGCACCAACCCGATTATGGGAAGTTCAGCAGTCGAATTTGAAGTGGGATCTCTCACCGGTTTTGGACTGTTCAGCTTTGACTGGAATTTCAAACCATTTGCTGTTTCCGACACGGTGGTTTCCTGGCAGTCCAGTAAAGACAAGCTTTACGACAAAGTGGTTCTGCGGGATGACCTGACCTGGTCAGACGGTGTTCCTATTACCGCTCATGATATCGTGTTTACATTCAAAACAATCATGAACCCGGAAGTGCCTGTTCCCGCAGTTCGATCAGGAACAGACCAGATTCGCTGGATACAAGCCTATGATGACCAGACACTGGTATTCTTCCATAAAGAATCGCTGCCAACGAACGTCTGGAATCTGAATTTTCCGATCATCCCCAAGCATATCTATGAAAAAGAACTCAAATCAGATCCGACTCTGCAGGACAGCCCCTATCATGTGAAATTTGAAAACGATCCCGTTACAGGGGGGCCTTATGAAATCGAAAAACGTGAACGAGGACAGGAAATCCTGCTCAAACGTCGTGAGAGCTGGTATATGCAGGACGGCAAGCAGGTCCGCACAAAACCATATTTTGAACGGGTGCGTCTGCGAATCATTGAAGATCCCAATACTGCTCTGCTCGCATTGAAGAACGGTAAAATCGATGAGATGGCGCTCAATCCCGAGCTGTGGAAAACACAGACTGAGGATGATGATTTCTACAAGACTTGCACCAAAGCGAACGGTCTGGAATGGGTCTACTTCTATTTTGGCTGGAACTGTGAAACGCTGTTCTTCAAAGATAAAGAAGTACGCCAGGCGATGTCCTATGCTTTCAACCATAAAGAAATGCTGGATGAACTCTGTTACGGGCTCTATCAGCCTTGTACCGGTATTTATCATGAAACGGCCTGGATGTCTCCTAAACCGATGAGCAAACCCTATACACAGAATCTGTCGAAAGCGGAAAAGCTGCTGGATGATGCCGGCTGGATCGACCACGACGGTGACGGTATCCGTGATAAAGAGTTTGATGGCAAAATTATTCCGTTCCGTTTCAGTATTATGACATCCAGCCAGCCGCTGTCTTTGTCAATCTGTACCCTGCTGAAAGAGAATCTTGCCCAGATCGGTATTATCTGTGAAGTAAAACCAACCGAATTCACGGTGATGCAGGATAAGGCACGGAACCATCAGTTTCAGGCTATGTTCGGCGGGTGGGGAACTGGAACCGACCCGGACACTTCCATCAACCTCTGGAAAACCGAAGCCGCTCGTAATTACGTTAATTACTCCAACCCCGAGGTGGACAAGCTTTTCGAAGAAGGACGTCGTGAATTTGATATAGATAAAAGAGCAAAAATTTACGGTAAAATACACGAGCTGTTGTATGACGATCAGCCTTACACCTGGCTCTACTTCCGCAATTCCTTCTATGGTTTTAACAAAGATCTGAGAGGCTATGTATTCAGCCCGCGCGGTCCATACGGTTATGGTCCGGGCTTTTCCAGTCTCTGGAAACCTGTTGAAAACTAGTCTGTTACTGTCTCACCAGAATGATCAACAGGCATTTCTGTACTCCTGCAGAAATGCCTGACAGGTCTCGGGAAATCTGCTGTTACTCATTTCGAATTGATTGTAAAGCATGTTCAGCTATCTCGTGCGAAGGTTATTCATCGGGTTAATTACCCTGTTGTTGATCACCTTCATCATTTTCGGTCTGATCAGAAACATGCCGGGATCTCCGATCTCCGTCAATATGGCCATGATCGACCCGGGAAAAGAACTGAATCCTGCTGATATTGAGCGCATGCGAAAAGCATATGGCCTGGATAAGCCCTGGCCTGAAGCTTATCTGCTCTGGGTGCGTAACGTATGCCGGCTTGATCTGGGACGTTCCATTTCCCGCAAGCAGCCGGTTACGCGATTGATCCATGAGCGCATCGGGCCGACTCTGATTTTATCTGTGACATCCCTGTTTCTGACGTATCTGCTGGCGATTCCGTTTGGTCTGTATTCTTCTGCTCGACAGGGAAAACTGGATGAGCGTACGCTGGGAACGATTCTGTATATGCTATATTCCTTTCCCAGTTTTGTCGCTGCGCTGTTTCTGCAGATTTATTTAGCCAACAAACTGGGCTGGCTCCCCTTATATGGTATGAAAAGCGACAATTATTCTACGATGAGCAGTGGTCAGCAAGTCTGGGATATTTTCCGCCACGCCCTGATGCCGGTCATCTGTTACACCTACGGCAGCCTTGCGTATTACAGTCGTTTTATCCGAGCCAATATGCATGAAGTACTGCGTCAGGATTACATTCGCACCGCACGTGCGAAAGGTCTGGGGCCGATCAACGTACTGGTCAAGCACGCCTTCCGCAATACGTTTATCCCTCTGGTGACGTTGATTGGATTAACCCTTCCTTCGTTGCTGGGAGGCTCGGTGATTATTGAGCGGATCTTCAGCTGGCCGGGAATGGGGCAGTTATACTTTGAGTCAATTCTGGAGCGAGATTATCCCACTATTATGGGTCTGACATTAATGTTTTCGATTCTCACCCTGGCAGGCCAGTTGCTGGCGGACATCTTTTATGCATTAGCAGATCCCCGGGTGAAGATTTCAGATCACTGAAATTATTGAGTTGGGATTCCACGTGTTTATTGCAGATTATTTATGAGTCATTTAAGCCACTATGCAAGAACAAACAGAAAATAAGACAGCTCCTGCAGAAGAGCAGAAACCCGTCAAAAAGTCCCCCAGTTTCTGGGTCGAAACCTGGCAGCGTTTCAAGGGACGTAAAATGGCAATGATGGCCTTGATCTATATCGGTTTTCTCTGCTTCGTCGCGATTTTTGCCCCTGCAATTGCTGGCACAAAACCGGTCATCTGTAAATACAAAGGTCATATCTATTTCCCAGCAATGGGATACTTCCGGAGACAATGGGAGAATCCCATTTTTTTTACAGACCACTTTCGTAACCGCTATCCGGAGAACCTCAAACAGAAAGATCCAGACAGCTGGGCAATCTGGCCGCTGGTGTATCAGGATCCGTATCGCCGTGTCTATGATGATGAGTGGAAAGGTCTCCCCGGAAACCCGACACAGGACAATGGTGCTCCCAGCCTGCGAAACTGGTTTGGCACCGATCAGCGTGGTGTCGACGTTTTTGCACAGATGGTGCATGGCACTACGATTGCGCTGCTTGTAGGTTTTGTTTCCATGGGAATCGCCGGGGTGATTGGTATTCTGATCGGTGCATTAGCCGGTTTTTATGGTAAATGGATCGACATGGGCCTCAGTCGACTGATTGAGGTCGTGATGTGTATCCCGACTCTGATTTTAATTCTCGCCATCATTGCCATTATCGAATCTCCAACCATCTGGCATATGATGGCCATTATCGGGCTGACCGGTTGGACCGGGATCGCGCGACTTGCGCGGGCAGAATTTATGAGACTGCGTGAAAGCGACTTTGTGCTTGCAGCCAAAACAACAGGCGTCGGTCAATTTCGCATTATCTTCCGTTATATTCTACCGAACTCTCTGGCTCCCGTTCTCGTGCCGATTACGTTCGGGATTGCAGCAGCGATCCTGATCGAAAGTGGACTCAGCTTTCTGGGCTTTGGCGCACCACCGCCTAATCCCAGCTGGGGAACTCTGCTAAACCTGGGGCGACAGAATCTGCAAATGTGGTGGCTGATTTTCTTCCCTGGTATGGCCATTTTCCTGGCTGTTCTGGCATACAACCTGATTGGGGAAGGCCTGCAGGAAGCATCCGATCCACGCTTGCGGGACGCCTGATTCTCACACTTTCTGCTGTTCGGTCTGCTCTGTTCTGGTCAGAGCATTCTCCAGTTCTGTGAGCTTCTGCTGCAGTTCCTCTGTCTGCAGCGGATTCAGAGGATGATCGCCGTAACGTACCTGGTAAAACAACTGAGTAAACAGATCAGGGGTTTCGTCCAGGTGTGCCTGTGAGAGTTCCATTCTTAAATCAGTTTTCACGTGATTTGTGAATTCTTTCTGCGTTTCCACCGGATTACGTACCAGTCCTCGATTTGCCAGTAAAGCCTGAAATTTTTCATAGAAAGCAACATTTCCAGCCCGCAGCTGTCGCGCCTGTTCTTCCTTGCTCTGAAACAGTTTTCTGAACAGCCCGACAGTAACCTTAAACAGCCATTTCAATCCAAAGAACAGTCCTGCAATGATGAAAACGGCAGCGGCCCCCTCCCAGCTGAACCAGCGTCGCGGGGAGGAGAGAAAAGCTTTAATCGAACGAACCACGCCGACCACCGTTTCCCGAAAATCATACAGTCGATTCGCAAGTCGCTTGCCGGCACGCAGCATCGGGTCGTAGAACGCTGATTTCTGGCGTTGAAATGAAACTCCAATGACATAATCGGACCAGAATTGCGTGAGGGTATTTGAGATACCTTTCCAGCTGCCCAGAGATGCTGCATTTTGGGCAACACTTTCTGCACGCTGCAGACTGGGGGTGGCATCGAGTGTCTGCCAGCGACCATCCAGAAACGCTTCAACCCAGGAATGGGCATAGCGCTGCTGTACTTCAAACTGATTGGATAAATATTTCTGGTCGCCTCCCTTAAAACCACTAATCACGCGGGAAGGAATCTCAATGGCTCGTAACATTAATGCTAACGCAGAGGCGTAATATTCACAGTGCCCGGATTTACGGTTAAAGAGAAAATCTTCTATAGGATCAATTTCAGGATCCTGAATCGACATGTTTAAGGTATAACTGAACTCCCCGGAATCACGAAGATAAGATTCGATAAAACGCGCTTTATCCAGATTGGTTTTTAATTCAGGGTGATCTGCAATCAGTTTCTTTGTGAAGGCTATCAGTCGTTTTAAATCGTCTTCTGGTAATTCAGTATAAAGTATTTCATTGTCGAGCTGATCCATTACGATATTTTCAGGTTGTTCTTTTGCGGTGAAGACGTTGTATCTGGTCTCTCCTTCGCCTTCTGGAGGCTGTGTCTGACGAATCTCAAGTGTTTCCAGATTTAAACTATTTTCCGTTTTGCTCAACATATCCATACCGACAAAAGGCTGCATGATAAACAGAACTTCGGTCCCAATCGAATCTAATACCATTTCCTGTCTGTAAAGCTGTTTGTTGTCCAGTTCTTTGGAGTTATACAGCCTCCAGCGTGATCGTCGCCGTATTTTACTCCAGCTCCCGTTTTTGTAACTCGAAAGCACTGCCCCGCGAAACAGAGGTTCGTCCATACCGAAACGGGCTGCAAACTCTTCTACTGATACGGGCTCATCAGTTTCATTATCGAAAATAGAAAGCTGCAGTACCCGCTCCGAACTTTCCAGAATTTCTCCCATCTCTCCCAGCTGAACTTTTTCTGTGAACCCGACCAGCGGTTTGTCACCCGACTCCAATGAGTCATTATCAAACATCGAACGGTTCACCCATAAGCGTGGAATCAGTAAGAAAAAGCACATGGAAATCAGCAAGGCACTGACAAAATACCCCATGCAGGAACCAAAAAATTCGATGGACAACCATTGCCTGGAAAGATCAGATTGAATGCCACCGCGAACATAACTCTTCTGATTAAATGGAGAGGCACCGGAATCTTGTGCGACAATGGAAGACTTGGGAAAAGGGGAAGACGAATCGTACAGCAGGAAAGAATTACGTGTTCGATGCAGCGAAAAGACTGAAAGCGTCCAGATTGACAGGAAGAGGTAGATCACCAGCATGAAGCCATAGTAACCTGATTCAGTCAGCACAGCCCCCACAGCGATCTGCAAAAACCCCAGCGCGCATAACCACCAGTATTGAGTATCGCTTTTTTTCTGCAGTAGAATAATCCAGGTCAGATAAACCAGGAAATGTGCTCCGGAGAGTAACCGGCCTTCGATATTAGAAGTGAATTCGGCACACACAACCAGAAATGCCAGAAGACCCAGAATATTTGCCCAGAGGGGACTGAGGCTGAATTTTTCCCAGCGATCAGTAAAAAACAGGGTGATCATACCAAGTGGAATTGTCATCAATTGAGGAAACACTCCCCCCTCAGCCATCATAAACATGATGCTGGATAAGGCCACTAGCAGATAGATGCTGATCTGAAATGTGAGAGTTAAATTCACCTGTCATGCTCTCATAATAAAAATAGTTACGATCAGTCCGTTTCCAGTACCAGCCAGCGACTGAGAATTTCCGGATCGGCCTCAATTGTTTTACAGGCACCTGGGATCTCTTTTCCCCGGGATCCCATTAGAGAACTGAAACTGAATCGATTCGTCGAACTGTCTTCTTCTCGGGTGGTCACGAGAACTGTTCTGGAGCGAACAGAAGCAGATTCGGAGACAATTTTGGCAAATTCTCCTAACCCCGATTGTTTACCGGGATCCAGTGTTGCCAGAAAATCCAACAGATATTCCAGACCCTGCGAACCGATGCCAACCTCTAATACTTCCAGAGACGCTGCCTGTGAAACGAGTGTCAATTTTGTGTCCCGGCTGCTTTTGAGGTGTTCCCGACACAACGTCCCGACAAAAGAAACAGCCCATTCAACACGTTCCCGCTGTGTCTGCATCGCATTTCCCGGTAGCCATAAATCCAGGCCGATCACCAGATCATAATTTCGATTCTGGTGGTACTCCTGAACCATCAGCTCACCCTGCCGCGCGGAACTGCGCCAGTGAATGGCACGCTGGCTGTCTCCTGTTCGATACTCACGAATATGATTGAACTCATCATCAAATACACCACGACGGCTGCGGTTCTGTTGAGCCATCTCGGCGATCGAAAAAAAGTCTTCTGACCAGTTTGAACTTAATCGGCCAATCTGAGGATGTACAATGATTTCGTTTTGTTCGTTAAAAATAGCCCCTCGTTTTACCAGCCCCAGTGGATAACGTGTTGCGACGTGAAGTGGTCCAAACTGATAAATTCCCCGATGCATCAGTTTGACATAATAATGCGCCGAGAGTTTCTGACGCGGTCCAACGCGGCGAAAGATCACTGAGGCTTCGAGGTTTTCATTGTGATTTTTGAACGTATCATTGACCTCCATCAGGTAGGCTGCAATGAGCCGTTTATCATTCTCCAGTAGAATTTCGACAGTGAATGTTTCGCCGACCATCACCCGTTGAGGAATGATTCGTTTCAACTGAATGTGCTTAAGCATGCTGTATGTGATCCAGCCATTCAATACGAACGGGCCGGTCATCATGGCAAAGACCAGCATCAGCATGTTTTCCCGAGACAGAACTGAACCGACAAATAGAACGGTCATCATTAACAGATAGACAACACCATCGCGGGGAAGTGAAACTCGATTTCGTCCAATCCGCTTCACCTGAAAACGCTCTAAATCAGGGAAGATGACCAGTAATACGTTCGACAGGCCCCACAAAAATAAGCCGGCACTGGCAAATCTCAGGATCAGGGGAAGATTGTGGTGTATTTCTTTCAGAGTCAACGGAAACTGAAAGGTATAGGTAAAGATAAAGATTCCCACCAGCATTAAAATGAGCCAGGGGCGCCACATACTTCTTTTTTGCCAGAACTCGTGCAGATTATTTATCATGTGTGGTCAACACTGCGGAATATCCTGAAAGACTGCGGATTTCACAAGAAAGAACTTTCCCCCTTGATTCAATTATTCTAACAGCAACCGGAGAAAGATCTACGCAGAAATCAGGAGTTCAAGAAGGTTTACGACTCCTATCGTACCTTTCGATATCAACTGAAGCAGTTATTTCAGAAGATGCAGACCCGCTTCAAGCCGACGCTGATTTATCAGAGCGAATGCACGCGGTTCTTTCTTTAAAAACTTGATCAGCTGGGACGAGGAACAATTCAGAAATTCACTGCTGGACTTCACATCGAAGCGATAGTACGTAATTGTGTCCAGGGCTTCGGCTAACAGCGCTGGAAACTCATCATGCTCAGAATTCACTTTGAGAGTTCCATTCGTGATTCTGCGCTGCCAGAGAATGGAAGGAGACTCCGCGATTTCCGGAAGACGGTATCCCAATGCCAGATTTACTCGTAAGCGAAATAAGGCAATAGAACGGTTGCGTCCCTGCTGCCGTCGTTCAGAAGCTTCTCCGGTAATACTGGTGGGGAGATGCTTAATTACAACACCGGTTTCGACTTTATTTCGATGCTGACCACCGGGGCCGGATCTCCTGACATGCTCAATCTGACAATCTTTCAAGAGTAATTCCAGATTGCAACACGCGGGGTGCGTTTTACCAGAAAGTTCGTGTTCCGAGTCAATCGACGCCATCATAGGTCACACTCATTTGAATTCGTAATGAAATCACGTCACTTTGCAATTTCAACAGACATTCATTTTTTATAGTTTAATAATAAAAGAAAGCGGGAGTTGTTTCAGCGTGCTTCACAGATTAGTGGTCAAGGATTATGATGCACGTGTGATCTGTCATTATAGGCTGCTTTACATTGATTTCGCCAGCCTGTTTTCAGGTATATATTATTTTGAATCTCAGGTCTGTCTCATGGAAAACAGGAAAATGTGATTCTTGTCTACTGTTAAAATGAATCCTGTCCTGTTTCTCTCTGAGAGTCTGATCCTTGAATCATCAGGAATCAATATGCGAACTATTCTCAGTCCATCTACTACAAACTTCTGGCTGGCGGGAGTTCTGTTCAGCGTTTGTATCCTGGTTACGGGATGTGGTAAACCGCATGACCCCAACAGTAAAGAAGCCACTGAATATGTACTCAAACTGGGAGGAACCGTAATTCCAGTTCACAGTGAACTGCCGATTGATACTGCCGCTAAAATCCCCGAGGGAAACTTTGCGATCCGAGAGATCGATCTGACGAATGCCAAAATACGAAATATCGATATGGCAAAACTGTCGAACTTACGCTATCTGGAATCACTAAATCTGCATCGTACGAAACTGGACGATAAAGGACTGGCCTTAATAAAAGACTTACCCAAACTGCAGTCGCTGGAAATTGCCTACACGCGCGTCAGTGACGCAGAAATCAGCCAGCTGACACGGTTTCCCCGTCTTAAGAAAATATTTCTGTATGGAACATCTGTTAAACCACAGACCCTGGAAGATCTGAAATCAAATCTCCCAGGATGCACCATCTATAAATGACACTGAAGTGGTTCTCTTAATCTTTTCCATACGGTGTAAGCGGCTTTTGCCAGGGAACACTACCATACCGCTGAATCTCTGCTCTTAACAACACCGAGAGCTGATTGAATTTCTGACGATTACTCTCGGCCAGATTTTTCTGTTCCAGGGGATCGGTTTTCAGGTCATACAGTTCGAGTGGCGCGAAAGGGCTGTTCTGCAGAAGTTTCCATTGTCCACTGCGGACTGCTTCAATCGTTTTGCCACCATAGCGATTACCACCTTCGCGTCGTCGAAAGAACCAGTGTGCGCGTAACGTCTGCTGTTGTTTTCCCTGCAGGGTCGGAAGAAAGCTGACGGCATCCAGATCTGCAGGAACAGTGATACCACTTGCTTCACATACCGTGGGAAAAATATCCATACTCATCGCCATGAACTTTGTCTCGGATTGTGGTGCGATATGATTTTTCCAGACGACTCCCGTGGGAACTTTTAAACCACCTTCGTACATACTCTGTTTACCATCACGCAACGCTCCATTATTGGCCCCCGCGCTTAACTGTCCGCCGTTATCAGAACTGAAGACAATCAGGGTATTATCACTCAAGCCGGTTTCATCCAGTGTCTGAACGACTTTCCCGATTCCTGCATCCAGATGTTCTATCAATGCGACCAGTTTAGCCCGGTTGTCATCGATGCCTGCTTCACGCTGTTTCACCTTGTCCAACCAGTCCTGTGGAGGCTGAATGGGTGTATGCGGTGCATTATACGCGAGATACAGAAAGAAGGGGCTTTCCGACTTTGCCTGTGCTTTTAAATACTCACAGGTCCAGTCCGTAAACAGATCCGTGGCGTGCCCCTGGGGGTCGACTGTTTTCTGATTATACCGCATGTAATTTACATTGTGTCGACGGTGTTGATAGTAGTCATCCATCATATCGCCCAGGAACCCTCTAAAGAGATCAAAGCCCCGTTCGTTGGGTGTATTCGGCGATTCCAGACCCAGGTGCCATTTCCCGATGATGGCAGTCTGATAGCCTGCTTTTTGAAAGACATCTGCCAGCGTGACCGCTGATGGTTTGAGATAACCCCAGCTGTTTTCGGGGTGAGTACGAATCACACCTGGAACTCCTACCATATCCTGATAGTGCCCCGTTAATAAAGCGGCCCGCGTGGGAGAACAGACAGGGCAGTTCGCATAAAAATTACTGAACTTCATCCCCCGGTTTAACAGTCCGTCAATATGAGGCGACTTTAAATCGGGGGCACCATAGCTGCTTAAATCTCCATAGCCCAGATCATCCACCAGGATCACCAGTATATTTGGCCGAGCCGTTTGCGTTGAATTTGCCCATACGAATGAATGGGAAAACAGTGCGAGCAAAACGAAGAATAAAATACACAGCGGATTTAATCTTTTCATGTTCACGTCCACTTTCCGATTGAGGGAGTGCAGGATTTGACTATTTTTTGTCTTTTAAACAAGGAATTCATTCCAGAGTTTTTCAAATTCCGATTCAAAACGACTCAGAAGTTGAGGATCATTGGTGATCACCAGGTTTTCCGAATTATTGTAAGAGGCACTACGCGTCCAGTTATAGCTGCCCGTTAATACGAACTCGGAATCAAACAGGGCAAATTTATGGTGCATGTGATATTCGGTCTGGTCGATTCTAACGGAGATTCCCGCGCTCTTCAGGCGTTCAATGTCAGATCCACGATCGAACGATTTGTCATTATCCGTAATAATCCGAATCTGGACCCGGCGTTGGTGCGCATCCAGAATGGCATCGGAGACCCGATCATCTGTGATGGTAAAGACGCAGATATCAATGTTTTTTCTGGCAGAAGAGATCAGTCGGCAAATGCGATGCGAGCAGTCGTCATGCGGACTGAATAATGCTTCCGAACTGAGTGTCGCTTCTTTTGTATTGGCATTCGCCAGGATTTTCATCAGATCTTCCAGCCAGGAAAGTGCCTGTATATCAGAAGCACCTGCCGGTTTATTTTCGCGAAAGATCTGAAAGGCTTCATTGCGAATCAGCGACAAATTATGATCGGTGAGGCTGATATGCGAAAAAATCTGATTCAACGCGGAACGTTCACTGCGCGTCATCTGAAAATCTTCAAATGTCTGCTGTAACATATTCCGAATTTGTGAGCGGTCCATATCGGAAAGCTGCCTATAATGGATACGAGGGATAGTCGAACGGCAGACATTGATTCCGTACGATGTCTGGCTTAATTTATACTAACGTCAACACTCTCCATGGAAAAGACACTCGAATGAAACTGTTGATTTCAGGCAGCTCCGGACTAGTTGGTTCACACTTATGCCAGACACTGTACGCTGACCCTGCCTACGAAACGGTACGACTGGTTCGAAAGCAATCTTCAGAAAAGCAGGGGACCACCGTTTTGTGGCAGCCGACCAGTGACTGTATGGACCTGGCGATCTTTGCCGGAGTGGATGCGGTGATTCACCTGGGGGGCGTGAATATTGCTGAAAAACGCTGGTCACCTGAGATTAAGCAGAAAATCTATAACAGCCGTGTGCAGTCAACCAGTCTGCTGGCAAATTCCCTGTCGCAACTGGAACAGCCTCCTGCGACTTTTATCTGCGCTTCGGCAATTGGCTATTATGGAGAACGCGGCGATGAACGTCTTGATGAGAGCAGTCCGCGTGGTGACGGTTTTCTGACAGATGTCTGTTCCGCCTGGGAGTCAGCCACACAACCTGCCCGGGATGCGGGAATTCGCGTGGTCAACACGCGGTTCGGCATGATTCTCGACAAGGAGGGCGGGGCACTGGGCCAAATGTTGACGCCCTTCAAATTTGGTGTGGGCGGAAAACTGGGAAGTGGATCTCAATACTGGAGCTGGATTGCCTTACCCGATGTCGTGCAGGCGATTCTGTTCTGTCTGCAGCATACTGAAATCCAGGGGCCCGTAAACTTTGTTGCCCCCGATGAAGTCACCAATCTGGAATTCACCAAAACCCTGGGAAAGGTCCTCGGCCGACCAACATGTCTGCCGGTTCCCGCCTGGGCCATTAAAACGATCTTTGGTGAAATGGGGCAGGAACTGATGCTGTGCAGTGCACGTGTTACGCCACAAAAACTGCAGGCCGCGGGATATGAATTCGCGTATCCCAAGCTCGAAGAGGCATTTCGCGGGCTTATATAGCTGACAGAGTTACTGCAGAATCGGCAATGATGAACCAGGATTGTGCTGGTATTCCTTCGTGACAATACCACCGATCAGAGTCGTCGGAGTCACATCGAAGATTTCCACCGTTGCCAGGGAGCCTGCTAATCGCGGGTTGCCGTCGAAGACCACGATACGATCGCAATTAGAGCGACCAACCAGCTGCTCTGCCAGCGATTCCTCAATTGCTTTCTGAGCGGATTTACTGGGGCCTTCCACCAGA
>JAGQQP010000190.1 GCA_020426085.1 Planctomycetaceae bacterium
ACGGTGAGGTCGACCGTTTCGTTCCCAATTGTCTCCGCATCGGGTGTGTATTTAATCTCCTGCTTTACACCAGGGAACGACATATTTTTCATCATCACCATCATTTGTCGGGTGTATTTTCTCATATCGGCAGAAGGTGATACTTCTGAAACTGTGTAGGCATTTAATACCCCCTGTGACAGCTTGCCTAATTCGAATGAAAAATAATAGCTCCCAAATTCCAAACTGCGAATCTCTTTGACGATTGCTTCAAATTTCTGACGCGCCTCATCGTTCTCTTTTGTCTCATCAAACATCTGTGCTGTGATATTCATTCCCCAGGTAATCAGGGCATCGGTATTCCCGGCACCGGCAAAATAGGCCAGCTGACCTGCAGGAAATTTTCCCAGCAGTTCAAACCCCTGAGGAGGGTTTTTCTGAAATAACTGATCTGTCTGTGAGTCTGATTTTACTTCAAACAGACTTTCCAGTTCGATGCCCCCCTGTTCGATCGTAAGCGCCGTCGTATAACTGCGGGAGTCCTGAACTGCCTGCAGCGCTCCTTTGCCCAATGAGGAATACAGGGACAAAATCGGTTGTGTATTCACACCAGGAGCCGTTTTTACTGATTTGGAAATCTGATTCAATGCCTGCTCTAACTGCTGTTCGGCCAGTTGCAGTTGAGCCTGGTAAATCGTGACCAGTTTCTCTGAATTGACGAATACAGAGAAATCACCTGTCGTAAACATAGCTTTAGCTTCCTCACTCATGAGAGAACGGAAACTGAGTATCGGGTCCTGGCTGACCTGTACGGCATGATCGATGAGGCTCTTGTCTTCGCTGTAAATGATCCACTTGTCCTGAACCACACTTTTGTATTTTTCACTGAGCGCCTCTCTGAATGCCGCTTCATCTTTGACAGGAACCACATACAATAACCCCGGTCGTTTAGTCTGACTGAGAAAAACCCCCACACACATGTCACGTGTGGTGTCGACCCCAGCCAGAGTGGGGTTGGAAATAGAACGTCCCAGAAAGGTTCGTATATTCCCCCCCAATATTGTACTCAGAGATTCATCCACCTGATTCATGATGGTGGTTAACTTTTGCTGAGTCTCTTGAGGCTGCTTAAGCCGGATCACAATTCCAGCCTCTGAAGAAACAGCTGATTGCGGAAATTCATCAGCCAAAAGACTGGCACCAGAAAAAAGAAACACACTGATGACCAGCAGATTCTTCCATTTACCAAACATCATCGAAACACTCCATTTATTAAAATTTGCGTATGGCGTTAACCTGAGGCTCCCATTATATACTTTGTAAATCAGCGTGAGCACTGCTCCAGACCTGGAATCCACAACTATTCTTAAACCATTTAAAATTCTATATTTAATAAAATTCTCCTGAGTTTAGTTGTATGCGAAATCGAACATATCAAATTCATTCCATTTAATCTGGGAACCATGGGGCACCTGAGTGAAGATTGACCGTCAGCCAAAATGTATCAATTAAAAAACATAAATCTCTTGAAGCAATCTGAACCTTTAAATCAGAATCCAATTCAAGACCGACTCTCTTGTCTGAGATTGATTTTTTCCGATGAAAGAAGGGTCTTACTAATTTAAAGTTGATGAAATCAGTGAGTGTTCGCCTGAGGAGAATGGCCCACTCAATATCTGATTCCCCAACTGTTCTTTAATGTACTCATAAAACGACAAAGATCTCGTTGAAGGATCGCAAAGAGTATCAATGTCTACTGGATTTGCCGGCTCTCGTTCCATGGATGAACGCCGACGTCGCAGACTGGCGTCGGAATCTTCCGAGTCTCTAGAAGATTCGAACGAGGATATCGTATCTCAAAATATCGCCCGAACCCATCGTTTTGCGGCGGGACAGTTTCCGCTACGGACAGTGATTTTTCCACGTCGCTGGAAACTGGCTCTTTATTATCTTCCAGTGCTTTTATGCTTTTCCTCGTTGATTGCGGCTGATCTTTATCGTCCGGAATTAACCCGACCCGATTCTGCATTGGCAGGTTATCTGTCGCTGGAGTCCAGTCCTCTCTCGCACGTTCTGAGTGGTGGACTTCTGCTGATTTCGGGACAACTGGCATTGTTGATCGCTTCCCTGCGAACTCTGAGCCTGCACGACTTTTCAGGCAGATACCGGCTGTGGAAATGGGTTGCCTGTGGTTTGTTTCTATTCGCTCTTTGTACGACAACCAGCCTGCATCAGGTCTGGGCCAGTTCTGTCATTGAGTTGAAGCTGTTTGACTGGGGCCCTCATACTCAGCTGTTAGCCTGGATGGTCCCCACACTGGTACTGGGTTCCAGCGTGGCTTTGATGACGTATCTCGAACTCCGCGGAGATCGTGCCGGTCTGAACATGACAATCATCGCGGTCGCTTCTTACGTTGGGTTCCTGACCTTTCAGTTCACTGATAATCTGATTCCAGGAGCCGCCTATCACCATTTGATTGGTTCCGGCCTGCTGATGTTCGCACACTGGAGTTTATTTACCAGCCTGCTGTTACATATACATTACCTGCTGTATCGATCTGTCGACCTGCCGGAAAAGGCCCCCTCACGACTTCGCAAAATGGGGGGAGAGTATCTGCGTCGCCGCCGTATCCGACGGAAAGCAAAACGGGTAGCCAAAGCGATTCAACGTAAGCAGCAGCTGGAAGCAGACCAGTTAGAACAGGCAGCAGCTGAACAGGACCGGCTGGAAAAAGAAGCTGCCGCCAAACAAAATCAGCCGAAGCCCCCTGCCGCAGTAAAAGATCCCAAGCCTGCTTCAGAGCCAGAGGAGCTGTTTTCTGTTCCCGAGGAAATTCAAGCCTCTGAACCAGCTCAGGTTGAGCCTCAATCTGCACCTGCAAAAAATGCGTCTCAGCAAAAAACGCAGCAGGCGAAAAAGAAAGTTCGCGTCGATCAGAATCACGATCCGGAGCAGCTTAAAGGCCTGAGCAAACGGGAGCGCCGCAAACTGCAGAAACAATGGCGCGAAGCAGAACGCCAGAATGCCGCTGAAGACGAATCTGACTGGTCATAATTCCCAGATTTTTATGATCTGGTTTTGAATTACGCTCGTTTCTATACAGTATTCCGTATAGACTTTCTCTGTTAGACTTTCATTGTGCAGGCAGTTGAAAGTCCCGCACCAGTTTCTCGATTCGCTGCTGTTCTTTATACAGATTGAAGATTCAAAAAGGTAACCCCCATGTCTGACGACAATTTTTATTCAGAAGAAAATGACTTTGTACCAGAATCTTCTTTGCAGCCTAAGCAGGGAATGAGTACCGGGGTGAAAGTCCTGTTGGCGCTCCTTGGTTTTGGTGGCCTCTGTATGCTGCTCTGCTGTGGTGGTGGTTTTTACTTCGCTAAACAGGCGGGGATCAAAATCACTCAGAACAAGGCGGAAATCAAAAAATTAAAGGACGAGATCGCCGACATCACGATCCCCGATTCCTTTGAACCGCAGGCAGGTGTTTCGATGAAGTTCCTCAACATGCGCATGGCAATTTATGAGTATGATCCCAGACCTGGTGAGATGGTTTTACTCAGCATGGGTATTGCCGATGATGGTATGTTGGACATGGACAAAGAGTTCCGGAAAAACATGAAGAATCAAAACCAGAACCATCGCGATCTGACGATCACCAAGGAAGAGCAGCGGGAATTCGACATCGATGGTGAGACCATCAAGTTCAACTTTGCCGAAGGCACGGACAATAATGGCAAAGAATTCCATCAGGTTTCAGGTGTCTTCCCGGGAAAATCGGGGGCAGCCTTCCTGTTTATGCAGATCGCCAGCGACAACTATGACGAAGACGAAATCGTTGGTATGATTGAATCCATCAAGCTCCCGGCAAAGGGTCCTAAAGATGAGATAGAAAACGATACTGAAAAAGAGCCTGCCGTCGAAGAAGCAAAACCCGCCGCTGAGCAGGCTCCCCAGTCGGATTCAAAATAAACCCGGCTGACTGAAACCTGCAGCGGAACCTCCGTTTCAGCAGTCATCGTCACGGCGCTGAAATAATTTTAACTCTGGGAGGATGAGCATAGTCTTCCCATAACCGCTGATCCAGCTCTGCATCTGGTTTGCCGTCATGCACATAATAGCGATAGCGTGAGACAAACGTTTTGCCTGGCTCAATGGTAAACGGATCCAGTGAAGCAACCGCAAAGCAGAAGTAAGGCATCGTCGGATGCAGTCTGACCGGCTGCGGGAACCGGAAATTTCCCGGATGATCCAGAATCGTAATCCCCGCAGTCTCGGCTCCCAGCTTGCCGTACATTTCGACCCACGCAGGTCGCGACTGATTACCGGTCAGCTTATCTTTTCCTTCACTGGTCAGATAATTATAAGCCTCTGCTCCATGCCAGTCAGCGTGACCACGAACCGTCATGCCTCCATAATGGATCTTGTCAATCGTGACGGGCTTGTCTGTCGCACACTTCTGAGTTGACCTGATATCGAACAGAAACTGCTCATCCAACGCATACACCCTTACCTGCCAGGTTTCTTTGAGCATGGTCACAGGACCCGATTTTTTCGTCAGGTCGATATGATCAATCGTGGTTGTAAACGATCCAAAAACGGGACCGCCGGCGAACGAGTTGACCTGATTATGTTCGACTTTCCCCAACTGCGATTTCTGATCCCAGCCGTTATTCTCGCGACCTTCAAAAATAATTTTACGCCACGACAACATAATGCCATGCTGATGCGGATGGTCGGGATTGAAATCGTCAGAGATCACTTTCCCAGAAGGCGTATAGAGGGGGTGAATGTAACCGCTTTTATCGTAGTAGGCTTCATCCCGTTTGGGTGCTTTCACAATCGCATGATTGTAGGTCAGTACCGGTTTCTCATCGACTTTGACATGCAAGTGTTCGCCATCATCGTTTACGGTGACCTGCTCTTTCTGTTGATTGCCAGCCCCACCTGTCAGGATCTGATATTTTCTCGTCGCACCGGCGGGTAAGGGTTCTCTTAGAATCCAGACGAGTTCCTTACGTTCCCCCACCTGATCGATCTGAACAGGAATTTCCTGTTTGTTATCCAGGCGGAACAAAGTCAGATGCTTCTGATTTTTGAACAGCTCGGGGAGTGGAATACTGACCACACAGTTCAGACGTGCCTGATCGCCTGCAGCAACTTCCAGGTATAAACCGGGACCAGCTTCAGAAACATTGAAATGGCAAAAGAGGATCGCCAGCAGAAACGCGCAACGAGAAATCAGTGTCAGTTTCATTTTTTGAATTTTCATTTTCAGAGAGTCCATCCTGATCGGTATTCGCGTTGAAGATATTTAGCTGCTTCGGGAGCATTCACGACCTGCATCGCTTCCGCATCCCATTCTATTTTTTTGCCTGCCCGGAAAGCCAGATTCCCCAGCAGAATGGTTTCGGTCAGCGGGGCGGCATAATCAAAGTGACACAATGTCTCCCCGTTCCCCTTACAGGCTTCGTACCATTCCATGCGATGATTACCAATCGCATCCGGAATCGATTTTTCGGGTGGCTTGAAGCCAACATATTTCTCTTCCGGCATTAAGATTCGCTTATTGTAATCCGCAGCCAGCATTCCCGATTCCCCCACAAACAGAATCCCGGCAGCCCACTCGGGACCTCCCAGATCGAGCACGGGTTGAGGTGTGTTGCGGCCATGATACCAGATCACTTCCACTGGAGGCATCGAATCTCTCGCTGGGAACTGCCAGTGACAGTCGAGCCAGAAGGGAGTGGAATCGGGATGCAGTTCGGGCCCTTTGGTTTCGACAGTCGAGGGATACTGCAGGTTGAGTGACCAGAAAATCAGATCCATGTAGTGGCACCCCATGTTGCCCAGGGTTCCGTTTCCGAAATCCCACCAGTAGTGCCAGTCGTGGGGGTGATAACAGGGATGAAAATTCTGCATCGGGGCAGGCCCCACCCACAAATCCCAGTTCAGCGTTTTGGGAATCGGTTGTGGACTTGAGGGCCGATCAACGACATGCTGGTAGCGTCTCCAGCCCCCCGGTTTGCCGAACCAGACATGCACCTGCTTGACATCGCCGATGGCCCCGGATCGAATCAGTTCGACGGTCCGGCGATAATTGTCGCCGGCATGATTCTGGGTTCCCATCTGGGTGACGACTTTTTCTTCCCGAGCTACGCGCTGCATGGCGCGAACTTCGTGAATCGAATGCGCCAGTGGTTTTTCACAGTAGACGTGTTTGCCCCGCCGCATGGCGTTGATGGCGATCGTGGCGTGAGTGTGATTGGGGGTCGTCACCACGACGGCGTCGATCTGGTTTTCCAGCTTGTCGAGCATGACACGAAAATCAGCGAAGGATTTTGCTTTGGGGTACTTCGCCTGGTATTTGTCGGTGCGGGCGGAATCAACGTCGCACAGGCCGACGATGTTCTGACTGGACACCAGCCCCAGATTGGCATTCCCCTGGTTCCCCAGGCCAATACAGGCGATGTTGAGCTTCTCATTGGGGGAATTACTCCCTGCCGCCAGAGCACTCCCCCCCAGCCACAGCCCGGCACTTCCCAGCACCGAATCCCGTAACATTTTTCGTCGCGTTATTCTTGAATCGATTGGCATTATTTTATTCTTTCTAATCTTTAAGATCCTGAAACAGGAGATCTCATCAATTCTACTTGGATTTCAATGCAAAATGAAATTCGTTTTCCGTCTCCTGGCTGACATTTTCCAGAAGCTCTGTCTCTGTGTTATATTTCGCAGGGATGTAGGATTCCATGATATCTTCACCAAAGTCTTTGCCTTTTTTACCTGTCTTGCGCGATGCTGAGATGATGACTTTTTTCGTTCCCACCGGGCACTGGAAGACATATTTTCCTTCCTGGATCTGGCCGGCTCCCGCTGGCCCCATTCCGTCGACGGGTTCGAAAATAATATCGCCTGCAGGAATCGTTTCTCCGTCCAGTGAAACAGTCCCCTTCACTTCGACCATTTCCGGTCCACTGTTCCCCTGCGATCCACAACCGGTGCAGACCGACAGATTCAGAAGTAACAATAACAGATAACAAGATGATTTGATTCTAGAGTTAAAAATGGCTGACACCTCGATCAGTAATAAATATTTGGCCCAAACACTTCTTCACAAATAATAAAAATTCAGAATCAGTGAAAACGGTCACTGATGAAATTCGACTTGACTCCCTCCTGCATCGAAACAAGATAAGCGTTTAACTGAGTCGCGCGCGTGACCAGTTTACAGTGCACTGAAACACGAGCCAGTTGTTCGAAATCTTCACTGCAAAAGAGCCTGTTTTTTCCAGATTTGCACTGCCTGAAACGACACCCGTTCGTGATGTAACCCTGCGGGTCGCCGCACTTCGCAACACTTTCGTCCCGGTACCGCTCTGGTAACACCCGGTATGGCGCCGGTATCAACCGGTATCGCCACAGTTTCTGATTCATCTCCTCTTGACCCCCACATGTCTTTTCCGAAAATACTCTCTCATGCAACAGAACACAGAATTGAGACATCAGATCATACATAAGATAACCCTTTAAAATCGACAAAAGCTCAATCTCCTCTCACGCCCCGGGTGGCACAGTCCTCTCAC
>JAGQQP010000191.1 GCA_020426085.1 Planctomycetaceae bacterium
AAACCGGCGAAAAGACGAAAGTCGAGATCGACGATGCCTGCATGTTCCTGGCCCGCTTTGCCAATGGCTCAATGGGAACTTTCGAAAGCTCCCGCTACGCCCGCGGACGCAAGAACTTCAACACGCTGGAACTCAACGGCGAAGCCGGCTCTGTCTACTTTGACCTGGAAGATCCGCAGATCCTGCAGTTCTTCGAATACGCCAACCCCGTCACAGGCAAGAAGGTCGAAGACCATCTCACCGGCTGGCGACGGATTCACGTCACCAACTTCGAACATCCCTATATGGATAAATGGTGGGTCCCCGGTTGTACGATCGGCTACGAGCACACCTTTACCAATGCCCTGGCTGACTTCTTCCAGGGGCTCGATACCGGTAAACCGACCCAGCCCGACTTCCGTTCTGCTTTGGAAACCCAGAAAGTCTGCGATGCGGTACTGCAAAGCGCGAAAGACAGGCAATGGGTTGAAATAGCATAGCATTGCAGGCACGTTTTCTGTTATAATGCGTGCATAACAAGTCTTTGCAAAAACGGGTGGCACTCCGCGTCGCCCGTTTTTGTTATATAATGCATCTAAAATTTGAAGTTATTACGAATCGGGAGTCAAACAGATGGACCGTCATCCAATCACACAAGAAGGTTATGACAAGCTGCGCGAAGAAATTCGTCATCTCGAAAGCGATGTCATGCCTGAGATCGCGGAAAAAATCGCAGATGCCCGCGCAGAAGGTGATTTGAAAGAAAATACAGAGTACCATGCCCAGCGTGAAGCACAGGGGATGACACAGGCGAAAATCAACCAGCTGAAGTCCAAACTGGCCAGCTGTTACATCGCTGATAAGTCCGCAATGCCCAAAGGGGTTGTTACCTTTGGCTCAGTCGTCACCGTAAAAAACCTGGATGACGGCCTGGATGAGAAATACGAGTTCGTAGGCCCTGGTGAAGAAGACTACATGGGTGAAGTCATGAAGATCCTCACATCCAGTCCGCTGGCAGAAGGCCTGCTGAACAAGAAAGTCGGAGACAAAGTCGAAGTCGAAGTGCCTTCAGGAACACTCAAATTCGAAGTGATTGAGATTGAAGACTGATCTCAACACAGCCAGAAAAAGCAAAAAGCGGCATGAGAAGTTTCTCACGCCGCTTTTTTATGCTTTGTTCCACACAACAGACTGTGTCCAGTTTTATTGTAGCGTCTCCAGGTCCAATTGGACCGAGTATAATAGATTGATAGACGCTATGGTTAAATGTGATACGCTCTAGAAGGGACGTCGTCAGAGATCCCGGGCTGTTTCAGCTGAATTACTCGATATTGAGGACATCTCAGTTTCCCACAACCAGAGGCCCACGAGCCTCGAAGATGTCTTACTCAATCAGAAACAGATTATTTAGCCTGAACCAGCACACGATTCATTAAGGGAATCGATGGTGCAAATGTCTGTACGGTCTGAGTAACCAGTTGCTTCAGGTAGTAGCTGGAACTGACTCCATAGACAGTAATTCCAGCATGATCACAGCGAACTTTCACGTTCTGAACCTGATGATGCGTACCTGACAGAATCTCTGATTCCAGCTTGGCAGGGGCAGGACAGGATTCCCAGGCTGCAGTATATCGCTGAGAAACTTCCCGTGAAGGTTTACTTTCCACACGCTCAACATGAGGCTTTACTGTCATTGTTTCTTCTGCAACGGTACGCTCTGGCTTTTGTAAAATTTGCAAAGACATTGCAATGATCCAACTTAAAAAAAGTGTGTCGGCTTTGTTTTATACTGTTTTCCAGACAGTCGCGAATCATGTGCCGAAATGAAAACTGTTCCCAAAAAACAGCATTCGCGATACACGGACAGTAATATGCAAAACGCGCATCTGATTCAATACACAAGACTTAGTCAAATCAACTTTGAACCGAATCTTAACCCGCTCCAAATATGACCGCCTCAAATATTAAGTTCCTGTGTGCGTCGTTTATTTGCGGCTGCTCTGCGGGCTGCTCAAAAAGTGTGCGTACGGATGCGGCAACTCCCCCGGACAACTGAGACCACCTCAAGCCATCACCGGAAACCAGGCACATTCACCCCAGACCTCTCAATTTGAAAGGTAGCTCGCAAGACTACCTCTGACCGTGGATCCAGTTTGCGATGTCATCAACGACTTCAGCTGCGACATTGCCGGGAATCATGTACTCCACGGGAACTCCCGGTCCCTCACCAGCCATGAAAAGGTGGTTCAGCTTCGGATAGGACTTGAACCTGACATCCTTCCGGCCTCCGAGAGCCTGTTTCCACTTCGCAAAGTCGTCCATCGTCACCTGATAATCCCGCTCCCCCTGCAGGATCAGGAACGGCGTCTGAAGCGTTCTGGCGCTCTCTGCGGGATCATATTCTCTCAAGGCCAGCCAGTAGCTCGCGGAGATTCCCAGAGGCAGCTGACTGGCGGGAGTCTCTGGCTTCAGCGCGGATGATTTCACCAGCGCCACCTGTTCAGCCAGTTGCTGAAGTTTCTGCCTGCTTTCAGCCGGGGGCTCCCCATTGAGCGCGGAAAGATATTTCACCTGTGCCAGTACGATCTCTTCCAGAGGCCGTGTCGAGCCCGCCAGACTGATCAGACCGGCAATCTTCTGCTCCTCAGCTCCGATTTGAGGTAGCAGGTAGCCTCCCAGGCTATGCCCCAGAACAAACACCCGGTTGCTGTCGAGTCGCTCATGAGCCTGCAGGAACCGAACTGCTGAGACGGCATCTTCGACCGTTTCTTCCCTGACTGTCAGACTTCCCGAGAGGAGTGCCATTTTGATTCGATGATGCTTTGTGCGCTTCTCATACCGTAAAACAGCGATTCCCTGAGAAGCCAGCCCCTCTGCCAGATCACGGAATGGCTGATTCGGGCCGATCGTTTCATTCCGATCCTGGGGTCCGGAACCGTGCACGAGCACGACAGCAGGCAGCTTCCCCTTCTCATTCGGCAGAGACAGAGTTCCCGGGAGAGTCCAGAGCCCGGTTCCGATGGTGACTTCAGTCTCTTTAAACCGGTCCGGTTTGACATAAGCGGGACTTTGATAGTTCCCGGCGGGTAGAAAGAACAAACCAGAGATCTTCTGGTTCTCTGAGAAGACGACCTTCACATCCAGTTGTCCCCTCTGAAAGCGACAGGTTACCAGAACAACCTGAAACTTCTGAACCGCCTGCTGCCGTGTCCTCTGGATTTTCTGCAGTTCTCCCCACTGGACAAGCAGACCTTCCCAGAGGTCTTTAAGCTTGTCTGCAGGCAGGTGCTGACTCAGCTTACTGTCAAAGCGGGCGACAGCCTGACCATACTCTTTTTGAGCCAGCTGGTTGACAAATTCACGGGCTCGATCATCGGGTGTGCTCTCAGCCTTCTCGTCGGACCTGGCCTCCAGGGTGACAGCAGCTACGAGCAACAGGACTCCACATAAAAGCCTCTGTCTCATGCCATCAATCCCTCCGTCTCAGCGCAAGGAAAGGGTCTTCAGGCAATTGACTGAAGACCCTTTTCTATTGAAAACATAACGATTCGCGTTGTGTTAAAAGACGCCGCGGAATCGATGATTTTAAGCAAGAAGTCCCTGCAGGAGATTTTCTCCAGGACCGTGATCATAACAATCACTGTTATTCCAGAGGGGTAGACCAGCAGCATAGCGTGCAGCCAGCATCAGAACTTTCTGTTCTGAACCAGGCTTTGCCTGTGTTGCTTCGTCTGGGTTAATGCCCATTTCACGGTACTCTTCTTCACCGAACAGAGCATCGAAGTTGGGATCATAATCTTCACCAGCAAAATCCTGGTAATCACCATCTTCGTAGCTGACCAATGACTGATCATCTTCAAGTTCGTATGAAAGATTATCAACGTCATCTGTACCCATCAAAAATGCCGACATTCTCTTCTTCTTTCTCCAACAACAATAACAAAAGTCCAGAATCTCCACCCAAACCATATGAATGGACAAACCTTCTACGTGGAACAAAACAATCAGTCATCTCTACCAAACCGAGAAATTCAATCGCTCGTAGCGTACGCATCCATTGCGTTATTTGGGAGATTGAAAGCAACACCCTCCAAGGGTGTGGGAAGTTTTTTCAGGTGGGAAACTCTTCTAAATTAGTGGTTAAAAAACATCCCGAATTTTTTTGGTTGCAGTTGAAAACCGCAAGAGAGGACACCTATTAGGTATCCCCTGTTTCTAGGACAATTCTTTAGTTTTTATGGGAAAATGTCAACAAGATTTTTGACATTTTTGCAAACTACTTTGAAATCGAATCCCTCAACAGGCAACTCTCGCCTGAGATCCAGATTTCGCCTGCCTTTTCGGCGGAAACTGCTGGATTTTGATGAATCAAAACCACGCGGTGACAACCATCAACGGTAGCACTCGTTCACAAATCAGGGGCGATGAATCCCATAGCGTTTCAGCTTCCGATCGAGAGTGGAGCGCTCAATTCCGAGTATCTGTGCCGACCGGGATTTATTCCAGTTCGTATTGTTGAGCACCGCCAGAATGTGCTCCTGCTCCACAGTCTCCAGTGAGACTTCCCGAAACCGGGTATGAGGCGGGGGGAGCACATTTTGCGGGTCACTTTCCATTCCTACAGCGGATAACTGAATGTCTGCGGCATCGATAAAGTCGCCGGTACACAGGATAAATGCCCGTTCGATCGTATTCTGCAGTTCGCGGACATTTCCCGGCCAGTGATACGCCTCCAGCAGTTCCTTGGCTTCTTCGGTAAATCCACGAATCGGTCGCCCTGTTTTGACCACAAAGCGATTCAGGAAATAATCGGCCAGCAGCAGAATATCATCCGCACGTACACGTAGCGGATCCACGCTGACCTCGACGACATGCAGACGGAAATAGAGGTCCTGCCGAAAAATTCCTTTTGCGACCGCTTTCTCCATATCCCGGTTTGTTGCAGCGACCACCCTTACATCAACATTGATTGATACACTACCGCCGACCCGCTCAAAGGAATGCCCTTCCAGCACCCTCAGAAACTTTGCCTGAACCCCCAGGGACATTTCCCCGACCTCGTCCAGAAACAGGGTCCCTTTATGAGCCTGTTCGAATTTACCGGGCTTCTGACCGGTGGCTCCGGTAAAGGCCCCCTTTTCATGCCCGAACAATTCGCTCTCCAGCAGCCCCTCGCTGAGGGCCGCACAGTTCATGCAGACAAAAGGCTGCTTTTTTCTCTGGCTGTTGAAATGGATGGCGCGTGCCACCAGCTCTTTCCCCACACCACTCTCCCCGCGAATCAGTACACTGGCGTCCGTCGGAGCAATCCGCAGTATCTGTGCCTTCATCGCAGTCATGCTGGGGCTTTTCCCTACGAGCTCACTCTCCAGCTCCAGCTGCTCCCGCAACGCTTTGTTTTCGCCTTCCATCCGCGCCAGACCGTCGGTGAGTCGCAGCTTCTCACTCAGGTTCTGAAACGATATCGCCAGTTGATCCGCCAGAGCCAGCGTGAACTCCAGGTCATCCGAATCGAGTGGATTGTCAGGGTTGGTCGAATACAGGTGGATCAGCCCCGCCACCCCCTGTTTATTCCGCAACGGTGCGCAGATAACGCTCTGGGCATGGATCTTCCCCAGACTGTCCCGCGTCGAGAGCTTGCTGTCATCGGCGATATTGTGAGCCAGAATCGCATCCCCCTCAGCAAACACCATCTCTGACAGGAAGTGGGACGGCTTCTGGTAAGGCAGCTCATCGACCGATTGAAACGCAATGACCTTCAGATGTTCTGGTTTGCGTGGCTGCTGCAGACTCGGATCGAAATACAAAATCGCCCCGATGTCTGCACTCGTCCCCTCAAACAGCCCGTTTAAGACGATCTGGGAGAGTTCCTGCTCAGACTGGACATTCCCCATATCCAGCGCCAGGCGATACAGGCGTCCCAGCTCACGGCTGGTTCGATCCCGATCCCGGTCTGAATGAGACGCGGGAGGCGGCGTGTGAAATCGGGTATGGCTCTTTCGCTGGATGATCTCGGGGACATTGAACTCTTCCCAGCTGGACTGGTGCCCCGCTCCCATAGTCTCACTTTCCAGTTCGGCACTGGAGCCGTCTGACGTGGGTCGCGAAGAAAAGCGGGAGACATCAAAAGTAAAGATCGCCTGACTGTCACCAATCTCGACAATATCCCCATCCTGAAGCTCGTAGTCCTGGCTGATGGGAATGCCCTGCACCAGTGTCCCGTTTCGACTGCCGAGATCGCGGATGTACCAGGCTGAGTCGCTAAAAAAGATCTCACAATGGTTGCGGCTGCAGACTTCATCGTCGAGCACAATCCGGTTTGTCGGCGCGCGGCCGATGGTCGTCACCTGGCGATCTACCAGGCGGTACACCTTCCCCCGCTCTTCCAGTTCCTGAATGATCAGATACGCTACTGAGGAAGTCACGTTAGAGTTTTTCTTATCAGAATTATGCATGTAGATGACACAGGATTTGTTCCGCTATAGAGACTACAGCGAACGTGATCCCTCATGAAAGAGCCAACAGGCACCCGCCCCGCAAACACTGCCGAAATCAGTACGCCCTATTTACTTACGATAGCCCGGACATTTATTATATTCAATTAACTTGCAACAGAACATAAAATTCGTCAAGCTTATTGTGTGAAATCTGAATTACCCCTGCCTCAAACGAGAACCTCCCATGAACAGACTACCTTCCAACCGCTGTTTTACCCAGACCCTGCGGATCCTCCTGATCGTATGCTGCTCTTTTACCGTACTGACCTCACTGCAGGCAGAAAACTGGCCTCGCTTTCGAGGACTCGACGGTTCAGGTATCTCGGATGAAAAAGGCTACCCCCTGCAGTGGACCGAAAAAGATTACGCCTGGCATATGGAACTGCCCGGGATCGGACACTCTTCCCCTTCCATCTGGGGCGATAACCTGTTTGTTACATCAGCGATTAACGAAGGCGAAACCCGCTACCTGTTCTGGATCGACACAAAAACCGGTAAAGAAAAATGGCGACGTGAAACCAAACTCAAAAAGAGCCACAAACATCGCAAGGGAAGCTGGGCTTCCAGCACCCCCGCCACCGACGGCGAACATGTTTATGTCGAGTTTGCGGATGAAGAATCATATCTGCTGATTGCCTACGACTTCAAAGGCAATAAAATCTGGGAACGCAACCTGGGATCTTTTACCAGCCAGCACGGGCACGGCAGTTCCCCCATTATCTATAAAAATCTGGTCATCGCCACCAACGATCAGCAGGGCCCCAGTTCTGTCACTGCGTTCAATAAGCTGACTGGCGAAACGGTCTGGCAGGCAGACCGGGCGGTTCGAAGAACTTCCTATGCGACCCCCATCGTGATCAATCACCCCAATACCGGACCTCAACTGATTTGCGTCAGTGGTGCAACCGGCGTGAGCAGCCTCGACCCGGAAACAGGAAAACTGAACTGGACCACAGGAGAATTTCCTCAACGAACCGTTTCTTCCCCCGTGTACGGCGAAGGCCTGATTTTCGCCACATGTGGTGGCGGCGGTCGTGGTAAGCTGCTGTACGGCATTGATCCGACC
>JAGQQP010000192.1 GCA_020426085.1 Planctomycetaceae bacterium
GTCTGCCCTTCCTGCTGCAGGCCGGCTTGCGCGAACTGCAGTCCCAGCTGCGTTTTGCCGATGCCAGTCGCCCCCAGCACGACGGTCAGTTTGCCCGGCAGCAATCCGCCTGCAAGCAGTTCGTCGAGTTCCGGAATTCCCGTTTTCTGTCGTATGTCAGCCATGATGCCTCTTCATTTCGCAGAGAGAATCTCCGCGCCTTTGTTGTTTTGGGATTGTGCCAGCCGCTGAGTCGACCGAAGGTCAGACGGTAATATAGCGGTCGCGTGCTGCCACATTCCAGTGGTCGACCACTTTTCCGCCACTGACAACGGTGACCGATTTATGCAGTGCCGATGTCGGACAGACGTGTCGGGGAATCGCCAGCAGTTCATCACCGGGTTGAAATTCAGCAGCCCGCGCACTCATCACAACCAGGTGTTCTTCATTCTGCAGCACCGGTTTCGCATCGGGGAGATCGGGGAACCGACACCGGTTTTCCATCGCAGGATCAGAGGCAATCGCTTTATAACCCAGATCGAACGTGATCCGTTCAGAATCGGGACGACTGATGACACGCGTTAATACCAGCGCTGCAGGAGTAAATTTCAGATCGGGGAACAGCTCCCCATAACCGACATCATGCAGCACGCAGGTTCCCGGACAGACTTCAATATCGGGATCGTCAATGCCGGCAAAAATCGGGAACGAACCGGTCGCGCCCGCAACGATGCGTGGCACGGAGAGTCCTTCGGTGACCAGTTGATCGCGCAAACGACTCACATTGTTCCAGACCTCGTTGACGGCAATCTCCCGTTCATGAATATCAACCTGATGATTCTGACCGTCGTAGGCATGCAACCCCGCGGCAATTAAACCCGGTGTGTTGGCAATCATCTGGTAAAGTTCGACAGCAGTCTCTCCCGGGGGAAGTCCGGTTCGATTCTGTCCGGTATTCAGATCAAGCAGGACTTCAATTTCGAGCCCGGCGGCAGTCATGGCTTCGCCCAGCAGTTCAATCGGGCCGGGATGATCGGCTGTCACCTGCAGCGACACATCGGGCCAGCGCTTGCGGAATTCAACAGCACGGGCGATGTTGGGGCCCACCAGGTTATACGCCAGACAGATATCTTTGACACCCGTATCAGCCAGCATTTCCGCTTCGGCAAAAGTCGCCGCCTTATGCTTCTTAATCCCCAGTGAAAGCTCCAGCTGGATGATTTCGCGCATCTTATGTGTTTTACAATGCGGGCGCAGCCGGGAAGGATCGCCGACCAGCTCAATCATTTTTCGTAAGTTGTCCTCAAGCAGATCCTTGAAGATAATCATTCCCGGAGAAATGATCTGACTTGTATCGTCTATCTGATAGCATGCATCCATGAGCAGACCTGATCGCAGTTTGAAAAATTAAATACCCTGAAAGAAAACTTTTTCCGCTGTTTTCTCCAGGATCCATTCTTTATCCATCGCAGACAGGAAAGGCAGTCCGTTCTTCACCAGACCGATGGAGGCCTGATAGGAATGATCGCCTTGAACCTGATAAGGACAGTCGGTGGCCCACATCAGACGATTGGCACCGAAGGCCTGGTACACTTTCTGGATCAGCGGCAGCAGATCATGGTAAGGCATCTTTTTCTTACCCAGCGCGTAAAAGGCAGAGACTTTCACATACACATTCGGATGCTTCGCCATCTTGCAGAGCATGTCGACTTCTTTGGGATCGATTTCCCCTGTGACGCCAATGCGGGCCAGGTGATCGATCACCACAGTGGTATCACGGTGCTTCTGACACATTTTATCCAGCGCAGGCAGTCCGACGGCATCCATCAGACAGCACATGGCCATGCCTTCTTTCGCACCGGTGGTCCACATTTCTTCCATGCAGTCCCCGTCCAGCCATTCATCGACTTTTTTCGACAGAGGACGAATACGAAAGCCCCGCACTCCCTTCTTTTTCAGCTCCAGCATTTTAGGTGTCGGCTTTTCTCCATTCTGATCGATCACCGCCACGCCTGAGAACATGCCCGGATATTTCGCCATGCAGTCCAGCATGTAGCTGTTGTCAAAACCGTAGAAGGACATCTGAATCAGCACCACCCGATTCACGCCGACCGGCATCATTTCCGCCTGCAATTCTTCAGCCGTAAAGCTGGGGGGGACCATATCAGAAACCTGGAACCCGGGTGCCAGGGGATACTTTTTGACATCCGGAGTCCAGACATGCGAATGTGCGTCGATATATTCCATAGCAAGATCCTCGATAGAGTCAGATACCCGTGAGACAAAACCGGCTCAGGAACCGGCTTTCTCAGTATAGAAAAACTTTTGTACCAGTTCCTGTGGCGGTGGTGCGGTCAGCTTGGTGACAATGAAACCACAGAAGAATGATCCGAACAGACCAACAATGATCGGATCGAAATCAAACATCTGATAAGGTTTGAAAAAGCTGCCGTTCTCGAAGTAACCTGTGACATACATCGCCAGATGCAGCCCGAACCCTCCCAGCATTGCCCCCATCGCTCCCGCGGCATTCACTCGTCGCCAGTACAGACCGTAGATAATCGGTGCCAGGAAGCTCGCAGCCAGTCCACTTCCCACATACACGATGATGTCCTGCAGGAACTGGGGCGGGTTGATAGCAACGACCATGGCCACAGTACCGACCACAAATGTCGCCAGGTAACTCAACAGCTTGATGGTCTTCTCGCTGGCTTCAGGATTAATATTCCGCTGATACACGTCTCGCACCCAGGCAGAGGAAATCAGCAGCAGGAAACTGTCGACGGTCGACATCACCGCGGCAAACGGTGCGGCGACCAATAGTCCCGCCAGCCAGCCCATGCCGATATGTTCGGTCAGATAAACGGCCATCGCCGGCATGATCCGGTCCGATTCGCCTTCCATCCCCGGTAATAAAACGCGGGCACAGCAGAAGATGACCACCAGCGGAAAATAAATCAGCGTGTAATAAATGGCGACCGTACAGATGGAGCGCTGCAGCGTTTTCGTATCACGAAATGCCATCAGGCGGACCATATTCGCAGGCTGTCCCGTTCCGGAAATCGCCCACATGAAAAAGAAGGAAATCGCCAGACTTAAAGGGAGAAAACCGGTGTTACTACTGGGACTTGGTCCCGGTCCCACAATATAGGCCCCCTGCTGACTCGCTTCTTCTCCATAGGCATATTGCACAAGGTCGATGTTCGAAACAGTCACGCCGTCCAGAAAGTTTTCGCTTTCACGTCGCCCCAGGATGCGTTCAATATCATCCAGGGTCGTCAACTGAATGACTTTGACTTCATCAACGGATGTCTCCCCGGCGGGAATTTCAGCAGCTGCGGTTACCCGGAACAACAGGGGAACTTTCGAATCCGCGATCGGTTTGTCTGTAATCCAGGTTCCCACTTCAACCCGCATGTTCTCGGCAGCAGGCTTGTCCAGTGTCAGGGTGATTCCCCCTTTATCGCCTGCGGAAAAACGGGGCGGGGTCATCTTCGCCATCAGCTTCGTAGTATTTTCAAGTCCGCCTGCCTGGGAAATTGCCAGCGGCAACATGATGATCACACCAATCACCATCACGATCCCCTGCATCACATCGGTCCAGACCACGGCATGAAAACCGCCGTAAGTGGTATAGATGATGACGGCGATACCAAATACCAGCAGGCAGAGCAGATATTCAGGACTCACGCCATCAGACAGAAACGGAATCCCCGAGACAGCCTGCGCCAGACCATCGGCGGTACTTTCAAAGATAGAGACGCCATCCAGAAGTGTCTGCAGAATCAGGCTGCCTGCTTTGAACTGGGCCACCAGGTTAAATGACATGAAAAATACGATCAGCGAAACCGCCATCAGGCCTAATACGGGGCTGTGAAAGCGATCGCGGACAACGTCGGGAACGGTAATCGAACCGGAACGACGCGCCACCTGATTCAAGCGTTTTCCAATCAGCCCCATCGTACAGATGGGAACCACCATGTAACTGCCGATCCAGAGTGCCAGAATCCAGCCATGCGAATAAATCTTCGATGGAAATCCGGTAAAACTTCCGCCGGAACTGCTGGTCGCGGCAAAGGTCAACGCAAACGCCCAGACGCCCAGGCCACGACTACCCAGAAAGTATTCACTGAGGAAGCTCTTACTTTTGAGCAGTCGATTGGATAACGCAGCAATCACAAAAACCGCGGCGGTATAGATTAAAAAAGAAACGAGTGCCGCATTCGGGTTGGACTCGGCAAACAGTGTCGGCAGACTCACATTTGTTGTGGATAAAAAACTCAAGACTCATTCCCCCCGGTAGTTGCTTCATCTTCTGCTGCATGCATCTCTGCAATTTCTTCTGCGAGATCTTCACCTTCGTGAGCTACTCCGAGGTCGTCTTCTTTCATATAGAACAGGCAGAACCAGATGGTAAACAGGTCGGCGACCACCCAGGGGAAGGCAATCCCCCAGAACACCCAGCTGGGAATGCCCATCGTGGTTTCAACTGATTCCGGATCGAGGCCGGACTGAAACCCGTTGATGTAACAGTAAGGGACGGCCCATAATAAAGCGACCACCCATAAACCCAGAATAATCCAGGCTTCACGTTTTGAGTTTAAAAAAACAGGGTCAAGCTGCATTGACTCTGTGTCGTTCGATGGTGCGGTACTCATTGCACGGCCCTCACTTCTAAACGAATATCTCTTAAGTTGAGCGTTAAGCGACCGATTGTACTCTCGATCATGACGAGACACAAAGGACCTCTACCCGATTGCACAAATTTTATTAGAACTGAATTCAACGTGACACAAACGTGAACAGACTGTTATACTGTCTCCCAGATAAAACCTGCTGGTTTTACCTGTAAAACCGACAGCGTTTTTCGCGTCAAACCATAATCTCTACGGGAGTGAGTGCAAATGAATCTGCGTCCGTTATTTCCAGTTACTGTCTGCACCCTGTTACTGATCTGCGGCACAGGCTGTGGTTCTTCAGATGCGCCTCAGCAACCGGTCGAACAGGTCAGCGTTGATCTGGGCGGCGGCGGTGTCGATCTGGGAGCCGGCGAACCTCTGGAAATGGAAGACAGCAAACCGACGCCTGCCGAAACAAAGAAAAAACCGGTGCGTCGCTTCCAGCCGATCACGCTGGGCGGTGGTGCGTCACCAGCAGGATCGAAAGCGGAAATCCCTGAAGAACAGAAGTTCGACAGCGTACTCGAAGCACTCAAACCATTACAGGTCATGCTCGGCGACTGGCGCGGGATCACTTATAAAAAAACCGACGGATTCAGTTCTGTGGAAACACTCGACTGGGTCTGGGACCTGCAGACCAATCCACAGCAGCCGGCACTCGTCATGAAAGCTGATAAAAGCCGCTACCATGAAAATGCCCGGTTAACTTATCTGACCGACAAACAGAAGTACCAGTTAACCATCACCGGCAAAGAGGGAGACAAACGGATTTACGAAGGCGACTTTACCGTTCCGGTTGCCAAAGTGGAAGGGGATGCCGATCCCAATATCCTGCAGACCACTTACAAACTCAGCCTGTCTCTCATCGACCCGGGGGATGAACGAAAGAACGTCCAGATTACTTTCAATCAGCAGAACAACGATCGCTACCTGTATGAAATCTATAATCTGCGCGGTGACAGTGTCACCCTGGCCGATACGATCACCACCAGGCGTGACGGAACCTCGTTTGCGAAAAGCGATTCCGATTACGGTGATAAAACCTGCGTGATTTCTGGCGGCCTGGGAACCTCGCAGGTGAACTACCAGGGAAAATCGTACTGGGTCTGCTGCAGCGGTTGCCGCAAAGCCTTTGATGCCGACCCGGAAAAATGGATCGCCAAATACGAAGCCAACAAGAAAAAGACGGCGAATCAGTAATCACAACAGATTCACGGGTCTGCTTTCCAGCGAACTGTCAGCTCTTCCCAGCCGGGCAGACTGCCATCAGGGTACTCCCGCAGAAAAGGGACGCGTTCCACAACCTGTGTAAATAACGTTGCAATCGCTTCACCCATTTCCCATAACGCGTGCCTGAAATTTGCCCGCTCAGCGAGTGCCAGCATTTCGGAATAGGAAAGTCCCCCTGTCACGCGGCTGAGTTCTGCATCGCATTCCCACTGCGTCCCTTTCTGCTTGAGCGAATACAGCTTCATCAGTCGCGGATTACGTATCTGCTGATAACGACGATTTTCCTGCAGGACGCGCGTCAGAAGTGCTGCATGCTGTGGTGCCCAGGCATCAGGAAAATCAGCGGCCAGCATACCTCGTGGTTGCCCCACCCGCATGTAATGTAACTGAACCGGTTCCACCGGAGTTTCTGCCAGATCGAACAGCAGACTGGCCCAGTCCAGTTTCAGTTCCTTACGACCCACTTCATGAAACGTGACCAGATCCTGAATCGGACGGTTCGCAGGCGTATATTTTCCATCCAGCAGATTGAGCGAGATTCCCGGCTGAACAGATTTGATCAGACTGTCCCCGACAATGTGTGCCAGCCAGCCAAACAGATACGCCAGCTTACGATCGCCGGGACCGTACAGGTCCCGGGCATCCTGAAAAACCAGCGCAGCATAGTCGGGCAGATGATCCCAGGGAATTGTGAATTTTCGTTCCGCAGGCGTCCAGCCAAACACCAGGTGCGCACGCCCATAGAACAGCTGATGAATTTCACGAGGTCGATATTCCTGACCTTCAAAACTCAGTGACCACGGCTTCACAGCACCGCCAGTCAGTGGACTCTGCTGCAAAGGGGCGGTTCCAAACCCGACTTCCTGCCCCGTATCAACACAGACAGCTTCCGGCATAATCTGGATGTCACAGCCCATGTAGGCTCCCGCCAGATAACTGGCATAGTGTCTGTGAATGAGTGAAGCAACAGGCAGTTTTTGTTGCACCGCTGCTTTACCCGCCAGAACCGCGTACATGGTATGACCGATGATTCCGCTCATAGCCTGCCCTTATAGCTGTTGAGATTATGAAACTCATCCTCCGTGTGAGTCAATTCTACCAGAACGCCGGTGTGACATGCATTGTGAACACGGAAATTACCACTGTGAAAATTGATTTGACTGAAATCGCAATCGAAAGAATGCGGGAGTTGCAGAACACGTTGACATATCGACATCGAACCACCGAAAACAATGAAGATTTCATATGTCGAATATGAAGATTACATATATATCCCGCCTCTGCATCTTCGGAGCATTTATTTTTATTCCGACCGGATTAGAGTCCGGTAAAACTCGTTTTTGACAAGACGTCCAGTCTGTTTCTCGCCTCCGGAATCATGTCTTTTTTTCTCTGCTGATCAAAATCAGAAATATTTCAAATTAGTCTGAGAAATTTTTCAGCTCTGCAGGGACACATCATGCAGACCCCACAGTCCGCAGACCAATTTTCTGAACCCGAATTCTTTTACCGCGAAACCATCCATGGATCGTTCTGACATATTCACAACGCCGAATCGAAGTCCATTCGAATCGAGATCGGAGAAAAATACGGACTCTGAGCCTCTTCGGAAATCAGTGGAAGACGAACGGTTCATGCGGCTGTATGC
>JAGQQP010000193.1 GCA_020426085.1 Planctomycetaceae bacterium
AGAGTTTTTTGCTTGTATTTCAGACATACTTTTTGTAATTCCTTGACTGAGGAATCTAATTGCGTCACACAATCTATAAGAGAAGAAAACTCTTTCCTACTTTGCTCATCATTTATGCGTATAGTCGCAAAGAAGAGTTTATATATTTTTTCTAAAATTTCTTTCCAATACTTTATGCGGACAAACATGCTGTCACAGACATGATCAGCTGGTGTTTTATTCTGCTTGTAATTTCGAAAATTATTTGTGTGCTGATTATTGAATTCCTCTAATAACAGTTGCTGTGTCGGCTGATAAAAATCCTCTGCATGGACAAGGTCGAACCAGCGTCTCTGAGCAATGAAACGTATATCATTAATGTGGTGTATGGGAATCCTAGCCTGATAAACGTAGGGAAAGCAGGCTTCCAATTGAACTGCAAATTTAACCAAGCAATCATCGACATACTCCACAAGTTTGCGTTCTCGCGTCTCCGTACCTTTACTTAAGTGTGAAGCAGACCAAAGAGTATTTGACTGAAAAGTCGTTAAATCGACCAACTCTTCTACTACAGGGCAAACACTCTCTTTTAACCACGCTTCAACACGATCTGATTTCTCCTCTGTCATATTTATTTCTTGAAGCGGACCTAAATCCTCAAACCCCTGTAATGCCAACAATAATTTATTCATCAAAGTATCAGCTCAAAATTAAGATCGAGATAAAACGGATCACTTACAACAGAATCCGGCTCCATTCCAACGCATATTAGTCCAATCGAGATCATTAGACAGCAATATTTTTCTATCGAACCTAGTTCGTTCCTTGATATCTATGCCCACTGTTGAAAGGCAAGGGTTCATATTTACAGTGAGGAAGTTTTTTAATGCCCGGCTACACGAACGCTTATCAGGCAAATTATTTAACTTATTTCTCAAAAATCTTCCCCAAGCAGTCAATTGTCGCGTCATGCGACAATTGTGCGACCCTCAATTGCGACAATCTGATGATCGAGATGACCACTGGGTCAGCATTATCATCACTTTGAATCGACATTCGGGTCGGAGATGGCAACAGACTGGTTGACAGCACAGCAGGCTGCAGAAGAACTCGGGATTTCCGTCCTGACGTTTTACGACTGGCTTGCGCAGTCAGACCGTGGTGAGTTTGTACTACGCGGAACCGCTGTGGAAATCAAATACTTTCAGGGAGGCCGGAGAGGACAGGGGCGGATTCGTATCGAAAAGAGTGAAATCGGACGCATCAAAGAAGAAATGCGTGTCAAACCTCAGACTAGGATACACCGTCACAGGGCGACAAATTCCAAACAGTTTCCAGGCATTACGGTACCATTGGGGCGACCAGATTAGCTCAAAACACTTACGTTGAGTCCTATTCTTGTCTACAGAGGCGGCAGATACTGAGTATTTTCAGCTGAGTAATATTCAAACTAAAGCTGATTTTGGAGCGTGGTTTACATTCCAATTGCCGTCCACAGAGGCTCCTGATAATGCTGTCCCCACTCACGGCCATAATGATCAAAGGCCACTTTGGGAGTATCCCCCATCAACTCTGCTAAAACTTCAATGGAACATCCCTGTCCCTCATTCCAGTAGCCGGCGAGCATCCGATGCGCGAATGTATGACGGCAGGTATAAGTCGAATACTGCTTGCGGACAGGATCATTGAGCCATCCTAGGTCCTGTCGTATTTTACGGAAACGTTGCACGCCAGCCACTTTCGTCCAGGCACCTCCTCGCGAATTCCGAAAAAGAGTAGTTGTGGGATCAGCTCCCACTTCCTCAATCATTTGTCGTGTCAATTCAGCGACCTCAGACCGCACAGGAATGGTACGTGTCTTCCCAGTCTTGCTGGCATAGACCCGCCATTGCATACCCCGCTCAGATTCAATGACATCATTGGCAGTAACGCGGGCCAGTTCACAAAAAGGACGTAGTCCTGTATGAATTCCAGCAAACAGGAAATTGCCAAAATAATCATCGGTAGCAGAATACAGCAATTGCTCATCTTCTTCACTGAAAGAATGGAGTCGTGGGCACTGCGGTGGTTTTTGCATTCCCACCAGGGGATTGTGAATGGAGCCGACTTCCTCTGTGTAAAAATTAAAGGCTGCCATCACGATACTCATCGCATTCCGCTGTGTCGCCGTCGACTTCCAAGTAGGATGGCTTTCCACCCAATGTTGTATGTGCCCTTTCTGTAATTCGTCCACGGCCAAAGCACCACAATAGGCGCACAGTTCATTCAGATACCGTGCCACTTCAGCATGGTAATCCGAGCTGAGGTTTCCATGTTTAAATCGAGCTTCACAATGTTCAAGATACCGCGAGCACACCATGGCAACTTGTATCACCACCTTACTCTTCTGTTCTGGAGTCGGCAACCAGTCCCCATCAGCTTTCACCCGGGCCAGTGCCAGTTCTGCAAGTTGACTGTTCTCTTTCCCGCGAACAGGACGCCCTGTGGTATCAACAAGACGCAAACGTTTTTTCGTTCCCGGTGGCGTGAAATACCAGGAATCCGTCTGTTCCCAATACCAGGCACGTCCGCGGGAACGCCTTTGGCGGGACTTTGTTTTTTCTACCATTGATCAACATGGTCCTTATTTTGTCTTCGTTGAAGCAACTTTACGTCTCGAGTTTGTACTACCTGACCTGCTCGTTTTCTTAGTAGCTTTGGTCTGCTTTCGTTTTGTTTTAGACTGACTGTCTTTGGGTCCAGTAGAACTTTCACCAATGGCATTCCATAAGGGGTCCTGGTAGTTCTGAGCCCATTCTCGACCATAATGCCGAAAGGTGGTCGTGGGTGTGTCACCGATGAGTTCAGCCACTGTTTCGATTGAGGCACCTCTTCCATCCGTCCAATACCCGGACAACATTCGATGTACGAACGTGTGACGGCACGTATAGCAGGAGTACTTGCCTTTGACTGGATCATCATTCCATTTCAGTTTTTTCTTTAATCCGATAAACCTCAGCACACCATTCATGCGTTTCCAGGGATTTCCTCTTGTATTTCGGAAGATGGGTTTCCCTGATCCCTTAGGGGCAGTTTTCATCAACTGACGAGTGAGCTTTGCTATCTCCGGTCGGACAGGGATTTTCCGCGTCTTATCAGTCTTACTGGCGTACACCCTCCACATCATGCCGCGATCGTGTTCCTCAATATCATCGACCGTCAAACGGGCCAGTTCACTAAAAGGACGAAGTCCAGTATGAATCGCAGCAAAGAGGAAATTGCTGAAGCAGGGCTCACAAATATCGTATAGTGCCTGCTCTTCTTCGGGGGAGAGAGAAGCCAAGCGTGGATTTTCTTTCGGCTTCTTGAGCCCTTTAATCGGATTGACTACTCCGAACATCTCTTCAGCGCGGTTAAATGCGGCATTCACAATCGAGATAACACTCCGACGTGTGGCCGGGCTCTTCCAAGTCTCGTGACTATCAATCCATTCCTGCACATGTCCTTTTTTGAGATCAGAAACTGGAAGCGCTCCACAGTAGCCACAAAGGTCATTCAGCCAGGCAACTGAGTTAATACAATGCCCTTTGCTCATTGTGTTTTTTTCCAGACTGCGTTCACAGTACTGCAGATATTCAGAACAAACCCGTGCTACCAACCAGGGACCATGATTTGCATGAATAGTTGTTTCATCAGACCAGGTTAGTTTTTCTCTGGCCAGTGCGATTTCGGCTTCGCGTTTCTGTTTCTTACCACGAATTCGCTCGCCTTTTTCGTCGAACAGCGCAATCCGTTTTTTAGTACCTGGCTGGGTATAGTACCAGCAGTCCGTCTGCTTCCAATGCCAGGCGGAACCATGTGATTGACGTCGTTTTGTGCGTTTTTGTTTCATCCTGTTCCGCTTCATCAAAAATGATTCGGGTAATGATTTGCTTGACCCGCTGGTTCCATTGGCTGATACTAAAAGGTAATAACTTGCAATCCCCGAGAAGAATCACTTTGATTGGAGCCATTATGCAACCTGCAGCAGTAATTTCCGGGCTTGATGAAAAATCATCAAATAGATATTTACTACATAATACTACTACACTCATCCTTACAACACTGACATTATACATTGTGTTTGGTTCGCTTAATATAGCATATTCCTCTGAAAAGAAGAGTGTACCTAATATTGTATTTATACTTGCCGACGACCTGGGCTATGGTGATCTTGAGTGTTATGGGCATCCACAGTTTAAGACGCCCCATATCAACCAGATGGCTGCAGAGGGTGCACGGTTAACACAGTTTAATGTACCGGTTCCCTACTGTGCTCCTTCGCGTGCGACGCTTTTGACAGGCCGCTATCCCTGGCGACACGGGGTGTGGTTTAATCCTGCGCCGGATGGAAAGAAATTTAGTAGTGGAGTGGGAATTGCCGAGAGCGAACTGCTTTTGAGTGAACTACTCAAGGACAACGGGTATGCGACGATCTGCATTGGCAAGTGGCATCTGGGGCATGATCCGGAATATTATCCGACCCGGCATGGCTTCGATGATTATCTGGGAATCCTCTATTCCAATGACATGCGCCCCGTCAATTTGATGCAGGGGGAAAAGCTGCTGGAGTATCCAGTCATTCAGGCGAACCTGACTAAACGTTATACGGAAAGGGCGGTCAAATTTATTCAAGAGAATCAGGAGCGTCCTTTCTTTCTGTACCTGCCGCATGCGATGCCTCACAAGCCGCTGGCTGCTTCAGAGGCATTCTACAAAAAAAGTGGAGCCGGCCTGTATGGTGATGTGCTTGCCGAGCTGGACTGGAGTGTCGGGGAGATATTTAAAACCCTGCGCGAATTGGATCTGGATGAGAACACACTGGTGATCTTTGCATCTGATAATGGACCCTGGTTTGGAGGCAATACTGCCGGTCTGTCCGGGATGAAGTCGACCAGCTGGGAAGGGGGCTTGCGTGTTCCCATGATAGCCCGCTGGCCCGGTAAAATTCCGCCCCGGCAGGTGATTGATACGGTCTGCGGTTCGATTGACGTTTTTCCCACAATTCTGAAGCAGGCAGGAATTCCGGTTCCGACTGATCGGGTCATTGATGGTAAAGACCTGTTTCCCGTTCTGGCAGAGCAGGCGCCGACTCCCCATCAGGCCCTGTATTCCATGAAAGGGAATTCGCTGTTTACCGTTCGAAGCGGTCCCTGGAAATTACATGTGAAACCTTCCCCCAGGCAGGTACTCGCCGGGAAAGGGAAAGACTGGATTGACCCGCGTGGGCCCGATGGTGTGACAATTATCGCGCCTTACGAACAGGCGATGCCGGATCAGCAGCCAGGCATTCTCACTGGTGATAAGCCAGTGCCAATGATGCTGTTCAATCTGGAGCAGGATCCCGCAGAACAGAAAAACGTGGCGAGTCTGCATCCCGAAGTTGTCGCACGTCTCATGAAACTGTATCAGCAAATGCAGGCAGAAGTGCCTGCCTCGATTCGGGACTATAAATAACTGGTTGCCGGTCTGGTCCTGAAATCAAAGAGATTATTTCTATCAGTTTCTTTTCAGGATTCGCTGCTGCGCGGCAAAGTTTCTCTCACGTTACTTTCCATTTACAAAAGGCATTGTTCAGTAATGCCACTTTTTCCTGTCAGGTTTTTCCGACTCAAACGTCGTGGTAGAAACCGTGATCTTGTTGCCAAAATCCAACATTCGTGCTCTCTCGCTCGTAGTGAAGGTTAGAAATGGCAACAGCGTAGAGAGTGTTGCTCCCCTGGCGTGTTTCCGCATCCAAACCTTTTGTGATGTCTTTTTACACCTGACGTTGATCTGGTGTAGAAAAAATACAACAGCGCGGATGAAGAAATTATTAATCTGAAATCGGCTGACATTTCTTAAGTCTCAATGATATAGCGGTTTACCTGCTTTTAGAAACAGAAGTAAACGAATCAGGGCATCAATGGCCCGCGCTTTGCGTCTATTCAATCTTCTTAACAGTTCACTGTTCAGCAGCTTTGATATTCAACAAGAAGAACAAGCAGAAAGTGAGTACAACGGCATGGCATCAAAACGCGACAGAATGAGCGTCTATGAGCGTGAAGGAGTGACCGTACTGGATTTCGGAACAATGGAAATCTGGGACGGAGCCGATCTGGCCCTGCTGCGCGAGACGTTGACGCGTCTGGTTGATCAGGAATGTTGTAAATCGATTGGTGTCGAACTGTCGTCGGTTAAGTATATCCCCAGTGGATTTTTCGGCATGCTGTATGATCTCTATGAAAAAGGGATTGCGGTGACTCTATACAGTCCGCAGCCGAATGTTGCCAGTATGCTCTGGTTCAAACAGTTCTGTACTCATACCGAAGATGGTCGGTATCTTTTAAAGAGCGATACCACCGCAGCTCAACAGACGCCTACTGAAGAGCAGGTGAGATCCGAAAAGGAAAAGTGGGAAAAAAGCCTGAAACAGTCCAGCGATTATTCAACAACTGTTTCCTGAAGGGGACATGCTCGTTCTGAGCATGACCCAGATCCTGAGTACTGACTTACGAAGCAGATTTATCTTCAAGCAGTACCGCATATTTCTCCAGGCGGTTTTTGAGCGAAAGGTAATTCACTGCCGCCGTCGATTCTTCTCTCAGTTCCTGGTCAATTTTCTCAGCCAGGTCAAACAGCTTGAATTCAGGCCAGGCTTCAGCAAGTGTCAATAGCTGCTGCAAACCTTCAGGGTTTTGTCGTAGGGGATCCGGGATCAGTGACGCGACTGCGACAGCCGCTGCCGGAGTCCGTCCCAACTTATCATCGGTCAGTATTTTCAGACCTTCATGGTGCAGATAAACCGAACAGATCAGATCGTCGGGAAAAGACCAGTCCAGCATGACATGGGCAGCTGCTTCACAATGGTTCCAGCTGAAATGTTCGAGTTCATAGCTGCTGAGAATACAGGGAGTGCTGTCCTGACTCACAGTAAACTGCAGGTATTGCTCAAACAGTTCCCGCGAAAGGATGGGCAAGAGAAAATCCTGAAGCATGGCTGCGGAGAACGCAACGTCAGGGTCGACTTTCATCAGTAAGGCAATCTCCCGGGCCATCAATGCCCGCTCAAGATTAGTACTCCAGAAGTTCGGCAGGTTGATCAGTTTGGAATCACTGGTTGACATCGCCTGTTTCAAGCCGGTTGTGACCAGGAAGAGTTTGGTGGAGCGGATTCCCAGTAGAGTGATTGTCTGCTGGATTGAAGAAACCTTCCGTCTCAAACCCAGAGCACTGGAATTGACCATCCGCAGCAGTTCACAGGAGATGCCAGCGTCGGTTTCGATAATTTTACTGAGCTCTTTCGGAGTGGTATTGGGGTCTTCTGCTTTACGCGAAAATTCCATCACCGCCTTGGGCAGCATCGGAAGTTTGATTTCAGAAGGAAGTGGACTTTTTTTTCCTTCACCAATCAGGTCTTTACGCAGTTTGGTCCAGTCCGTCATTAGTTTCCTCAGTTGTTCCGTGCAAATACTATTTCAGTGTGTACTTTTATAATTGTGGGACCATGCAAATTCCAACCGGGAACTGACT
>JAGQQP010000194.1:0-5819 GCA_020426085.1 Planctomycetaceae bacterium
CATCGACTTTTCCAAAATGAACCTGGGGGATTTCATGATACTGAATACCGTTCAACGTTTCGTTGTACTGCGAATTGGCTTCGCGGGTCAGCGAATAAGAAACACCGGCGGCTGCGAGCAGATCGCCTTCGTAGGTGGTGTCGATAAACATCTTCGCAGCAATGCGAGTCCCTTTTTCGGTGATCAGGGTTTGAATGCGTGGTCCCTGTTTGATGACTTTTTTGAGCGGCTCTCCTTTGAGAACGGTCACGCCGGCTTCTTTGATCATTTCATCGAAGACCTGTTCGGCGACATGCGGTTCGAGCTGTGTTTCGAGAGGCTTGTTATATTTGCTGCCGATCCGCTGATAGAACTCGCGTGCCATGCCGGCGACGGTGGCGGCTTTTCCCATGTCGGAAAAGCTGAGACCGCCCGAACTCATGCCCCCCAGATGCTGACCCGGTTCAATGAGAATGGCCTGCTTCCCAAGGCGGGCTGCTTTGACGGCTGCGACGACGCCTCCCGATGTTCCGCCGTAGATGCAGATGTCGACGCTGTGCTCGGGTTGATCAGCGGAGACTGACTGCAGGGAAAACAGAGAGCAGAAGAGGAGAGTGAAGACAATAACGAAGTTGCGAGGCATGGCAGGAACTCAATCTTTCTCGGGGAGCGATACCGGGGTTAAGACTTGCAGATGACGTCGTGCAGAGTCAGTCCTGTAAGATCCATTTCAATGGAAATCGAGCGATTGTCAAGGCGGTTGTGTCGTAACCGTCATTTTTGAAGCCGCCATCTTCGTAGAAACAGAAGATCGTACCGTCGGGCAACGCCGCTAAATCGCTGTAGCCGCTGATACCGGGTTCGAGGACCTGCTTGCCGGTCCAGGTCTGGCAGTCATCGAAACTGACCTGCAGTGTCAGGTTTTTCCAATCGCGATTGGGCTTTCTACGTTTGGTTTTATTCTCCAGATTGTCCGGGTTCGCGAAGACGATGGCATTCTTCGGCTGTGATTTACTGGCGGGGAGACGCAGGATGCTGGCCATGCAGACCGGTTCGAGGAGTTGATCGTCAAAATGTTTGCCGGTCCAGTTGGTGGCACCATTGTCACTCACGGCAACCAGACGCCGATGCGGCTCGGATTCGGTACGGATATTAACCAGGACCTGATTGTTGAATAACTGGACGGCGACGGTTTCGCTGGGATTCACAACAGTCTTGCCGGCGACGGTATCTCCCTGTTTGACGATGATGTCGCCGCGTTGCCAGGTCTTGCCATGATCGTCGCTGAAGATGGTGGCGACGCTGGAAGGACGGTGTTTTTTACCCCCCGTCGAAAGCCAGACAGGCACGAGCAGCCGACCGTTCTGCAGTTGGATTCCATGTCCGGGGCCGGTAGCGATGACGTTCCAGTCGTATTCCTTACGGAACTGTTCGAAGACACTGGTGATTTCGACGGGTTTACTGAATGTCTTGCCGTCGTCTTTGCTGTCGATATAAAAACAGCGACCGTAGTTCTCACAATACAATAGATGGACCTGACCGGTCTGGGCATCGGCAAAGGCGACCACGTTGTTGACCGTGTTTTCTTTGGCGTCGTGAATTGTCTGAGGGGCTTCCCAGGTTTTGCCGCCATCGGTGCTGCGACGCATGAGGATATCAATGTCGGCCCAGTCGCCTGATGCCTTACGGGCTTCACAGTAAGCCAGGAGTGTGCCCTGCTTTGTGGAGATGATGCCGGGGATACGATAGTGATGGTATTTGCCGTCGCGTGCTTCAAATAAAACGGTCTTCTGCAGATCATCGGCCTGGCTATATTTCAGCGGCGAGAGGATCACGAGCAGTGAGAGGGAGAAAAACAACATGGAGCGCAGTGGAAGGTGTGTCATTTTACCGGTTTCCCGTCTAAGGTTAATAATATTATTGTTGCGATATTATTATCTATACTGTAATATTATATAAGTGCGAACAGAATTGAAAGCATAAAACGTATTTTTTCAAACGAATGAGATTCCTCTATGAAACCGGCGATTGTGGATCTGGCCGAGCGGATTCAGACTGATATTCAGGCGCGGAAGCTGAAACCCGGCGATCCTTATTTTACAACCAGTGAGACAGCACGCTCTTTTCAGGTGAGTGGGACTACCGCGAACCGGGCGTTGCAGTTACTGACGCAGCGTCGGGTACTGGTTCGCAAACAGCGGGCGGGGACCTTCATTGCAGAACCGGACGAAGAACAGTCACACGGACTCAAGTGTGTGCATCTGGTGGTGCATCAGAAATTTCTGGAACGTGAAGGATTGCTGGCAGATGGAATCGTGATTGGCATTCAGCGGGAACTGCCGGACGCAGAGTTGCAGTTCAACTTTCTACCCCATCGAGAGGAAGAAGCTTATGTGGAGGAGATTGTCAACCGCGCGTTGAAGTCGAGTGAGCCGGAAGGTTTCGTGTTACAGCGGGCTCAAGTCGGGGTGCAGCGGATTCTGGAAGAGAGTGGCTTGCCTGCTGTGGTGAACGGGTTACTGCAACCTTCCATCAGTGGACTGGCACAGATCGATCGCGATCAGAAACAGATTGGGCGTCTGCTGGTTCAGGAACTGTTGAGAAAAAAGTGTGCGCGAATACTGGTCGTACTGCGGGATCAGGTGACCGCGGGAGATCATCAACTGCTGGATGCGATTCTCCAGGAAATGTACGCCGCTGGTCTGGGACTGGATCAACTTGCGATTCGTTGTCTGCCTGCTGATGATCGGGCGATTCAGGCGGCTGCTCTGGAGGTGCTCCAGCAGTCGACCGGCAAGCTGGGGGTGTTATGTCGTTCTGAACCGGCTGCACGAGCGATTGCAGAGAGTATGACCGAGGAGTCTCTGCCTAAAAGCAGACGTCCGGTGCTGGTCGTGGCAGACCGGTTTGCCCGCGATCAGTCAGACTGCCCGTTTCCTTACATCCGCGCCTGCCTTTCTCCAGTCGCATACGGACAGGAGATCGGCAGAATGCTGCTGCGACAGGTCAAAGGTGAAGATGCACTTTCGATGGAGACGCGCGTCGAAGTGGAACTGGTTTACGCTTCGTAATAGGTCAGTCTTTACCATCGCGGAGCATCTCTCGTGCTGCATTGCGACCGCAGGCTCCCATGACGCCGCCTCCGGGATGAGCGGCACTGCCGCACAGGTAGAGTCCCTTGATGGGGGTGCGGTAATCACTCCACCCGGGTACCGGACGCATATTATATAATTGATGGGCGGGCATGGCTCCCTGAAAGATATTGCCGCCTGTCAGGCTGAAGGTTCGCTCCAGATCGAGCGGTGAGAGCACCTGTCGATGGAGTACAGACGCAGGAACATTCGGTGCGAATTCAGCGATGCGATTGAGACAACGGTCTGCGAACTCCTCTTTGATTTCGTCCCAGTTACCACTGGCCAGCTGATACGGAGCATATTGCACGAACAGTGACAGAATGTGCTGGCCGGGAGGCGCCAGAGTTGTATCGACGGCTGAGGGAATCGTCATTTCGATGATGGGCTTTTGAGACGGTTGACCATACTTGGCATCATCATAGGCCCGTTCGATCTCTTCACAGGTGGCGCCGATATGGATGGTCCCCCGGTGCTGTGGTCCCGGTTTCTGACAGCCAGGCAGACAGGTGAAATCGGGGAGTTCACTAACGGCAACATTGATTTTCATGCTGGCGCTGCTATAGTCGATGCGACCGACGGCTTTCTCGAATGGTTCAGGAAGCGTACCGGCGGGGATCAGTTTTTCAAAAGTCACATGCGCGTCGGCATTCGAGGCGACGGAACGGCTGGAGATTGTCTCACCCGTTGACAGGCGAACGCCGGAGATCTGCTGACCAGAGATCAGGATTTCTTCCACTGTGACTCCGGTGCGTATCTCAACACCTGCTGCTTTGGCAGAGGCTGCCATCGCCTGGCTCAACGCCCCCATGCCCCCCTCTACATACCCCCAGACTCCGCGTGCGCCGCCGGCAGAGCCCATTACGTGGTGCAGTAAAACATAAGCGGTACCCGGAGCGGACGGCGGTTGAAAAGTGCCAATAATCGCATCGGTGGCCAGAGTGGCTTTGAGGATATCGGATTCAAACCAGCGGTTGAGAATGGGAAGCGCCGGTCCGGTGAGCAGTTCGATTGCTTCAGGGATCGTTTCCCCCAGTTTTTTCAATGACTGATGCAAATGGTAGGCGGTTTTCGTGTCGCGGAGTTTCTTGCTGAAGCCGATGGACCGCCAGCTGGCAGGGAGTGGCAGCAGATCGGGGGGCGTCTGCATCAGCGCGGGTTCCAGGGACTCGGCGATTTTTTCCAGCATCGCCTCATAGCGGGGAAACAGTTCAGCGTCGCGCGAGCTGAACTGTGCGATCTGTTCCTGATTCTGTTTCAGGTCGGGCCCCAGCAGCAGGGATTTGCCATCGGTTCCGGGGGTGAAGGAACTGGGATTGCGCGGCAGGACGCGGTAACCGTAACTTGCCAGCTGCATTTCCTGTTCGATTTCAGGGAGCAGCAGGCTGACCAGATACGACGCGGTAGAAACCTTGAAGCCGGGCCAGAGTTCCTCGGTGACGCAGGCACCGCCGACCAGATCACGGCGTTCCACAATCAGAGTCTTCCACCCCTGCCGAGCCAGTTGATGGGCACAAACCAGTCCATTATGCCCTGCTCCGATAATCACGCAATCATACATGTTGGTTCCATCCCAATTCCAAGTAAATCTGCATTATGATATGCGGAGTCATTCAATCTCTGCCAGTTTGGAAGAAAAATGATTTTGACAAAGGTACGGAAAAATCCAAATCTGTAGTACTATATGTACTGTGATTATCAGTTGGGTTATATTGTCTGGGATAGTTTGAATTCAACTCCAGGCGTTCAAGGTCGAATGGATCACACTTAAAAAAGGACGAGATCTCAGATGGTTCGTTTCCAGTATGCTGTTATTGTTGTTGTTCTCGGAATGTTGCTATTGGCAGGGTGTAGCAAACCTGTTTCTCAACCGACTCCTGTGAGTGAAAATGCTACTCCAAAAGATCCGGAAGAAGAAGCGTTGAACATTGTTGCTATCGTTTATGATAACACGGCAAGATTTACGAAAAAACCTCCAGAAGGCTGGAGTGATCTGGAAGGTTTTACATCAAAAATGGATAGTACTGCAGCTCCAAAAGCACGGGCTGCCATTAAAAAAATTCAATCATTAAATTATAAAATGAAGTGGGGAGTCGATCTGCACCGCATTATTTCTGAAGACAAAAAAACTGAAGACTATGTGATTGCTGAATCGCCAGATGGACGTTTAAAAGCGACCTATTCCGGGAGAATCATCAAGCAGGAAGCGAAAGATGAAGATCAGCAAATTGAGGGGCAGAAAGAGGCGGCACCTGAAACGGAAAGCTCTGAACCGGTTACGCCTCAATAATTGTTCCTGTTTGAGAAAATGGCGTGTCTGATTGATGCTCCAGATTGTCTACAGTTCGGTTGGCAGTTCAGACAATCAAACTGGTGTCACAAAGTGACTGATTCTTCATATGTTTTACTGTCTATGCCATTTGCTTTCGCCGAAAAAATCTGGAAAGCTCGTGCGAGTACACAAGAAGGTCTGTCTTGTGCACTGTGATTATGATTTTATAAAAAGGTTCGTACTTGACAGTCTGTGTACAGTCGCTTTGGTGCCCGCTATGATTTCTACACATCAATCTCAAAGAATCTCACGAACTAAATCAGAAATTATTAAAGGACAGGAATGAATCGAATCCGGTTTTCAGTCATATTGCTGGTGGGAGTATTTCTGATTGTTGGCTGTGGACGTTCTGCGTCTGCGCCAAAAGCTACGGCACC
>JAGQQP010000194.1:5829-7505 GCA_020426085.1 Planctomycetaceae bacterium
GACTCCCGAAGAAGCCGCACTTGATATCGTGACAGCCATCTATACGATCAGTGCCGAAGTCCAGAAAAAGGTACCTCAGAACTGGGACGATCTCGTAGCCTATGCATCCACTCTGCAGGATCCCGCACGTCAGGATGCCCTGGATGCCATCAAGAAAATCAAAAGTATGAACTACAAGGTGACCTGGGACATTGATGCGAAAGTCATTCGCGAACGAAATGCCACTGCAGGAGAATTTGTCATTATTGAATCTCCGGACGGTCATCTCAAATCGACTTATGGCGGCGTGATTCTGAAAGAACCTTCAGCGAAAGAATCAGACGGAAAGCAGCTGGAGAAACAGGAGTCTGATAAAACAGAAAAAGATGCCACGACAGCTCAGTGAATAAGGGTGTTGGGTGCGTTCGCGTCTCTCAAAATAGAAAACAAATTTTCAATATTACTTTAGAAATAACCGACCAATTTTAACAACGGGTGAATTCATGCGACTGATTTCTCTGATGTGCTTACTGTTCTGCGTCCTGCTTTCTCCAGTATCGGCCGCCGATTTAAAACTGGAAAAGATTCCAGGAGCGAAACCTAAAAATGTGGTTTTCATTCTGGCCGATGATCATCGATATGATGTGATGGGTTTTCTGGGGCATCCGTGGGTGGAGACCCCGGCGATGGATGCAATGGCGAAAGAGGGTGTATACTTCAAAAACGCGATGGTGACCACATCGCTCTGTTCACCCAGTCGTGCCTCGATTTTAACCGGGCAGTATATGCACAATCATGGTGTTGTGGATAACAATGTTCCCGCAAAGCCGGGCACGATCTTCTTCCCACAGTATCTGCAGCAGGCCGGTTATAAGACCGGGTTCTTTGGGAAATGGCATATGGGCGGTCATTCCGATGATCCGCGGCCCGGTTTTGATAAATGGATCTCCTTTCGCGGACAGGGCCATTATTATCCGCCGGAACATCTGAAAAACTGGACGTTGAACATCGATGGTAAATCGGTACCTCAGAAAGGGTATATCACGGATGAACTGACGGATTACGCCATCGAGTGGCTGGATGATACAGTGAAGCCGAGTGGTAAACCGTTCTTCGTTTATCTGTCTCATAAAGGCGTGCATGGAATGTTCCACCCGGCGGAGCGGCATGCGGGGCGTTACAAAGATAAGTCGATGCCGATCCCTAAGACGATGGAGAACACCTCTGAGAATTACTTCAACAAGCCGATGTGGCTCAAAAACCAGCGGAACAGTTGGCACGGGGTCGACTTCGCCTACCATCAGGATACGGACATTGAAGAACATTATCGCCTGTATTGTGAAGCACTGCTGAGTGTCGACGAATCGATTGCCCGCGTCAGGCAATGGTTGAAAGACAACGGTCTGGCAGAGAATACGCTGGTCATGTACATGGGGGACAACGGATTCCAGTGGGGCGAACATGGCCTGATCGACAAACGGACTGCGTATGAAGCGTCCATGCGTGTGCCTCTGGTCGGGGTCTGTTCTGGTCTCTGGAAACCGGGCACTGTTATCAATGAAGTAGTAGCGAATATTGATATCGGGCCGACCGTTCTGGCAGCCGCTGGTTTAAAGACGCCTCCTCAAATGGATGGTCAAAGTTTTCTGCAACTGGCAGCCGGGAAGATGCCTGCGAAAGACTGGCGCCAGAATATT
>JAGQQP010000195.1 GCA_020426085.1 Planctomycetaceae bacterium
ATAAGATGGGCCTTTGGTCATGCAGGTGACAAACAGGAGATCACCCCACAGACGGGGGGTGGACCCCATGCCGAAGGTGATATCGTACGCACCGTAGTCTTTCACCAGATCCCGTTTCCAGACGGTTTCTCCCGACTCTACATCGAGGCAGACCAGCAGCCCTGTTCCGAAGAAAGCCCAGATGTGCTCCTGATCAGAAATCGGGGTCGGTGTGGCAGCGTTATGTCGATCTGCCCAGAGATTGCGGGGGCCGGGCGCTGCCAGAGAACCTGTTCCCACCTTGACTTTACGAATCTGCTGACCACTCTTGCGATCGAATGACAGGATCCAGAGTCCCTCGTCGTCCGTCTTTGTCGTAACATCCACGCGGTTGTCGGTGATCGCGGGTGAAGAATTGGCGCGACCAGGCAGGGCTGTGGACCAGAGAATGCCCTGTTCGGCAGACCATTTTACCGGCAGATTCTTTTCTTGAGAGACGCCACTTCCGTCAGCACCCCGAAATTGAGGCCAGGTTTCTGCCTGAGAAAAATCAGACATCAGAAAAATAAACAGGCAAGCTGTAACTATCAGTCTTGAAAATCGCATCGAATACTCCGTGGGGAATTGATTGTAAAAGTTGAGTCACTTGAACCGGTGAGTCAATGAGTCGAAACTCAAAGATAATTTATTCTTCTCGCTGTGGTCGAGTCATCAGGGTCTGTGTTGCTGCTTCCGGAGACTTGCCTTCAAACAGCACGCGGAAAATCTCGGTAGTGATAGGCATGTCCAGGTCTTTTGCATCTGCGAGATCATACACGCTGCGGGTGGTATTCACTCCCTCCGCGACGGCATTCATGCTGCTGATGATTTCATCGAGAGTTTCTCCCTTTCCCAGCCGTTCCCCCAGACTGCGGTTTCGTCCGAAGGGGCTCATGCAGGTTGTGATCAGGTCTCCCACACCAGCCAGCCCGGAAAACGTGGTTGGTTCAGCTCCGAAGGCAGAACCGAAACGGTTCATTTCCACCAGACCGCGTGTCATGATTGCTGATTTGGCATTATCGCCGTATTTGCCGCCGTCACAAATTCCCGCGGCAATCGCAATCACATTTTTTAAGGCACCTGCCAGCTCCACACCGACAATATCCACGTTCGTATAAACACGAAACCGGTCTGTGCTGAACATTTTCTGTGTCTGCTTGGCCAGATGGATATCACCACTCGCGGCCACAACACTGGCAGGCAGGCGGCGGGCGATTTCTTCTGCATGACTGGGCCCACCCAGCGCAACGACAGGTCGGGGGCCAAGTACGTCGGCGATGATTTCACTGGGACGAAAAAATGTTCCCTGTTCAATCCCTTTAATCACACTGATGACGGGAGTGCTGTTTTTCAGGTGAGGGGCAAGTTTTGTTAATGCCTGCCTGAGGAACTCAGTTGGAATCGCCATCACCAGATAATCGGCATCCGCGACAGCTTCATCAATGTTAGAAGTGACCTGGATCGAATCTGCCAGAGTCACTCCGGGCAGCAGTCTTTTGTTTTCCCGTGATTTCTGCATGTCTGTTGCGACTTCCGGTTTGCGGACCCACATGGAGACTGCAATATCGGGAGATTCACTGAGCAGGGTAGCGCAGGCGGTCGCCATACCCCCTCCGCCCAGGATTGCCACTTTTGTATCCATAAAACGCTTGTCTTTCTTATTCACAGAATGATATTCATTCTTCTTTTCAGTTACTCGGAATCCCTTCTGGCATGTGCTGCACGACAGGCAGAATAGCTATGATCGTAATACCTGTAATATAACGAGAATTATCTGGTAAGCCAAAGAAGACTGGAATACTCAGTCGATTGTATTTCTGACAGGCGCATTCCGGGTCGAGATTGACTCCCCCATTTTCCCTGTAAAAAACGCGTTTTGCCGAACATTTCCTATGATTCTCATAATCAGAACAGTAGGTTTTTTGGGAAGCGGATTTTAGAAATAACCGCTGCAAATATCAAATTTTTACACTGTACCAGAAAACGTAACCTAGGGTTGAACTGGTAAGTCAATCTACAAGGAGCAATCTCATGAAACAGGTCACCGAGCAACAGCCCGCCACTTTTGAGGATCGTCGTCAAAACCGGGACAGTAGCCGTCCAGAGGGAGTGGGTGAACGACGTCAGTTCAGTAATTCCTACAACTCAGAAAATCAGGATGTCAACGAACTGGCACAAGCGATCGATCAGTACAAATTACGTCATCGCCGTCGCTTTATTACTTTCGAAGAACTGCATTCCGTGGTCATCAGCCTGGGTTATCACAAATAAACGGCTGCTTTACTCCACTGGATTTTAACTCTGGCAGAAACAGCTTTGTACGCTCCAGCAGGGCTTGACTGTCAGAGACTCAGGTATCGTCTGTAGACAGATTGTATCCTGTTCTCAGCTGCGGATTCTCAATCGCCCTGTAGACAGCTGTCATCTCTGACGATAGATCAGATCTTCTCGATGTGTCTGACTGGATTCCAGTGCAGGGAAATGACTGATTGCCTGTCAGCAGGTATTTCAGCATTCTTTCTTGTGTCAGGGCTTATATTCTCTATCGTAAGCCTCTTGCTCCGATAGTTTTGCGTTCCGCTCCAGCATTGGAATTGCCTGAATTCCCACTGCGGACGAACAAAATTTTCTGTTGAAAATTTCGGAAAAATTCAAACTATTCCTCAAGTTTACTGCTGAATGCCTTCAGATTGATGTTGACCTAATCGCCTGCATTTGGAAAATCCCCACACTACACCATCCCTACACAGAAGAGTTGAGCCACAGCGTGTTGCCGACTCCCCATTCAGACAGAGCACTTCTGCTCGTAAACTGATTAATCCTATATTTGCAGGTCGAACATTGAAAGCTTCCCTTCTTTGTCTTGCCATCGTTTTTTCCGCCAGCTTGAATCTGAGTGCGGATGAAATCACTACCATTTATACGCCCGCAGAAGACTTTGAGGCTATATTTCGTGCACAAAGTCCGCCGCCGACTTATGAAGAAACGGCTCCCTACGGCACCACAATCCCTCCCAACGGTGGTCAGTTTATTGACCCGAATGCACAGCCATATGATCCGAATATGGGGGGAGGCACTCTGTATGGAGCACCTCAACAGGGGTACGATCCCTTTTTGACACCCGGTGCCGGCGTCGATCCTTATGGAGTTCAGGGCATGCCCGGTGGCAGTTATCCAACTGGGATTAACGGTCCACAACCTTATCGTTTCGGCTGGGGTTCCCGTTATCAATTTGGTTTTTTACCGAAGGTACCGACCTACGTTCAACCAGGGGGGGCACCTGGTGGTAACTTTGGTGTTTTTGAAACTGATGTCGATCTGACCTACACCACACCAACACGTAACGGCTGGATTTTTGCTGCGACTCCAGAGTTTGATTACCGCGGATGGGATGGTCCTCAAAATGTCTCGTTACCCGGAAAAGGGTTCCGTTTCGGCAGTGACCTTGCCTTGTCCACCCCCGCAAACGGGCTGTGGAGCGTGCAACTGGGTTTCACTCCGGCTTTGGCTTCCGACTTTGGTAAGAGTCTCAGTTCAGATGCCTGGCAGTTCGATGGTCGCGTTGTGCTGTTCTTCCGACCTTCTGATACCTGGATGTTTGCCGTTGGTGCTGCTTACTGGGACCGGGTTGGCGATTATGTGATTCCTTACGCCGGTATCGTCTGGACTCCCAATGATTTGTGGGAAATCCGTGCCATGTTCCCCAAGGCACGTGTCAGCCGCTTCCTGGGTAATGTCGGCGATAAAAGTGTCTGGCTCTACGGTAGTTTCGAATACGATATCGAAGCATTCGAAGTCGAACGGGTTGGCGTGAATGGTCGCGATCAGGTGGAATTCAAAGATTACACCATGATGCTCGGTTTGCGTGGCGACAATGGCTGTATGTCTCTGTTCCTCGAAGCAGGGGGTATTTTCAAACGTGAAGCCGACTTCAAGCGTGGTGGCGGATTTGATATCAAAGACGGTTTCATCGCTCGCTTTGGTGTGCAGTTTTAAGCGAAACCATCAAAACTCTTGTTGAGCGACATGCTGTCAGCCTGTCATCATTCGTTATTACATGTCGCGCACCCGTTGTATTGCTGAATAAAGGAAATCCATCGTGAGTCGTCCTGCCGCTGTGATTCTAGCTGCCGGTAAAAGTACCAGGATGAAATCAGAGCTACCAAAAGTTCTGCATCCGGTTCTCGGTCGTCCCATGATTGAGTATGTTCTGGATGCCGCTCGCGCCGCGGATTGTGAAAAAATCGTGGTGATCGTCGGGCACAAGGCAGAAGAAGTCAAAGCGGCGCTCGCCCATCACAGTGATCTCGAATTTGCTCTGCAGTCAGAACAAAAAGGGACCGGCCATGCAGTCATGATGAGTGCAGAAAACCTGGCGGACCACGACGGTCCCGTGCTGGTTTTAGCTGGAGATACTCCCCTGTTGAAAGGGAGTTCGCTTTCAAAATTACTCGAACTGCAACAGGAACATCAGGCTGCCTGCGTCGTCGGGACTGCGGTTACCGAAGCCAACCATGGTCTGGGACGGATTGTTCGTGATACAGACGGGCAGTTTCTGAGAATTGTGGAACAGAAGGATGCCACACCCGAGGAAGCAGCAATTGAAGAAATCAATACCGGCTGTTTCGCCTTTGATGGCCGACAGTTATTCAGCGCGTTACAGCAGCTGAAGCCCGATAACAGTCAGGCTGAGTATTATCTGACCGATTGTGCCGAAATCCTGCTGAAAGCGGGACAGACGGTGAAGGCATTTCCCGTCTTTGATATTCAGGAAGCAATGGGCGTCAATACACAGGAGCAGCTCGCCGAAGTGGCTGAGATTCTGCAAAGTGAGTCTGTGGAATAATTGACAGGGTTTTCCCTGTTTCTGTCTTCGTCAATGCCTGTAAATAAAGCCTGCGCGTTTGCATTTGAGTCGTTTCATACGAAATCGAAAGCTCATGCTTGACTTCTTGCACTCGATAAGCGTGAATAGAGGTTAGACCGGGCCGCGCGAGTCTGGCATTGCTCACTTTTGTTCCCGCTACTCTATGTATTGCAATACTGCAGGCATCGTTTTTAAATGTATGATCATCTGACTCTTCTCAGTGGACGAGCTCATCCGCAGCTGGCCGGAGAAATCGCAGAATATCTGGGTATTCGGCTCGCATCCGTCGAATTATCAAATTTCCCTGATGGCGAAATCAGTCTGAAACTCAATCAGAATGTCCGTGGTCGCGACGTGTTTATCGTCCAGCCGACTTCGCCTCCTGTGAATGATAATCTGATGGAACTGCTGATTCTGATGGACGCCTGTCGGCGTGCCAGTGCAGAACGCATTACCGCCGTCATTCCCTACTTCGGATACGCCCGCCAGGACCGGAAAGACTCAGGTCGAGTGCCGATCACCTCCAAACTGGTTGCCAATCTGATCAACGAGGCGGGAGCAGATCGTGTACTGGCGATGGATCTGCACGCGGCACAGATTCAGGGCTTTTTCGATACCCCGGTCGACCATTTGTATGCAGCACCGATCCTCGATCGCTACTTCAGATCGTTGAACATTCCAGATAAAGACCTGGTGGTGGTCAGTCCGGATGAGGGGAGTATCAAGCGTACTCTGCAGCATAACAATAATATTGGCGGCACCCTGGCCATTGTTGATAAACGCCGCAAAAATGCGATTGAAACACAGCAGGCCAATATCATCGGTGGGCCGATTGAGGGCAAAGTAGCATTGCTGTTTGATGACATGATTTCGACTGGCGGTTCCATCGTCGGCGCAGTAAATGTTGTCAAAGAGCAGGGGGCGAAAGAAATTTATGTGGGGGCCTCGCATGCCGTCTTCTGTGGACCCGCCATCAAGCTGCTGAGTGAAGCGCCGATCAAAGAAATCGTGGTCACCAACAGCCTGCCGATTCCCGATCAGGATAAACTTTCCAACTTGCGAACGATTTCCATCGCACCACTGCTGGGCGAAGCCATTCGCCGTATCCATCGAAATGAATCGGTCAGCCATCTGTTCGATTAACTTCCAGCGTGAGTCGAAGACAGTCTGGCAGAAATCGACTCAGATAAAGGACTGCTATGGCTCTGCATGAACAGGACCGCGAAGACCTGATGCGGGAAGCGACAGCATTATTTCCTCGCGCTGAATTCCAGGTTGAACAGGAACACGAGCCTCTGTTCTGGGGGCAGAAGAAAAACGGGCATTTTTCTTTCTACTTCGGCAGTGATCCCGTTTATCAGTTCGATCAGAATGCATTTCTGCGGCGTGCTTATCTCAACGGACAGCTTTACCGCACTCAGGGGAGCACACTGGCCCGGTTGACGAGGCTGCATAATTCTACGGAATCTGTGCTCCAGCGCTATGATCTGACCGAAACAGAACTCACTGCATGTCTGCAGGTGATGGCACAACGTTTCCAGCAGTTGGAGCTCATCTGGCAGGATCCTGAGAAAGTGAAACTGGTACAGTCTCTGGCAGAATGCTCTGATTTGGAACTACACAATCTGATCCACGATCAGATCAGGCAGGTCGTGCAACACTCAGATCAAGTGGCCCCCCGTATTCGCGGAAAACGCTGAAACAGAAAATGGTTGAAAAATGCGGAAACTGATTATCGGTTGTGGTTATGTAGGGCTGTCTGTTGCCCGGGAATGGGTGAAGCAGGGACATCAGGTCTCTGCGCTGACCCGCTCCGAAAGCAACGCACGTAAATTTACAGAATTCGGCATTCAGCCGGTACTGGGGGATATTACTCAACCGGAATCACTGCAGGACCTGCCGGAATCGGATACGGTACTCTACGCAGTCGGTTTCGATCGTACCGCCGACAAATCCCGGCGGGAGATTTATGTAACCGGTCTGGAATCTGCTCTCAAAGTCCTTAAACAGCGAACTCAGAAAGTGATTTATCTTTCCAGCACGAGTGTTTACGGACAGACTGCGGGTGAGTGGGTTGATGAAACATCGGTCTGTGAACCGGAAAGGGAAAACGGTCAGATTTGTCTGGAGGCAGAACAGTTATTCGATCAGCACGGTTTTCTGTCCAATGCAGCGTCCCAGTCGAAAGGGGCAACCGCTGTCATTCTCAGGCTGGCGGGCATTTATGGACCGGGCAGATTGCTGGCCCGGATGGAGCAGATCAGAACCGGAGAACCGTTGGCGGGAAATCCTGATGCCTGGCTCAATCTGATTCATCTGACTGATATCGTCCGGACAATCCTGAAGTGCGATACGGAGATTCACCTGGAAGACCGCTATCTGGTCAGCGACAGTCGTCCGATAACCCGGCGGGAGTATTACGAAACACTTGCGCGACTGTTGCAGGCACCTGAGCCCCGGTTTGACACGGCTGCTCCGGGAGAAATCGGCATGAAATCAACCCGATTCAACAGTACCGAGCGCGCAGCAGGACTAAATAAACGCTGTGATAACAAAAGGTTACGGGAAGAGCTCGGCGTTTCATTGACCTTTCCCACCATCAGAGAAGGCTTGCC
>JAGQQP010000196.1 GCA_020426085.1 Planctomycetaceae bacterium
AAACAGTCCCGTTTCGTACAATTGGAATCAAGCTTCCTCCGGAACTGGCACTCACTCCCCAGATCCTGGCCGACCTGACTCAACTGCCTGCCTATTATGGTCTCGTGGGAGATCGGGTTAAAAACGCCGACCTGCTGGCTGATGTTCCTGTCCTGAAACGATGTGCCGGAATTCATCTGATGGATTCCGATCTGACCGACCAGGGATTTGAAGCACTCGCCCGCACGTCTCCGTACTGTTACTTTCATATCAAGGGAACCCTGGTCAGCTCGGAGATGCAGCAACGTATCGATCGTGAATTTCCCTTAATCGCGTTTCATGGTAATTCCCGGAATGGTCAATTCTGGTTGAAAGATCAAGTGCCATTCCCTGATCCCGGCTCGGCTCTTTCCACTGCGCAGGCTCCTTCCTCTGCGAAATTGACTGACGAAGAACAAATCGCCTTTGAACGCGAGACGGCGGAATGGGTTCTGGAACTGGGAGCAAGGGTCGTTGTCAAAACAGCTAACAAGGATGACATTTGGGTATCCCAAATCGATCAACTACCGGAGGAACCGTTTCGGATTCTGCAAATCCCCTTTGATCAGTCGAGCCAGAAAATCAGGCTACCCAGCCTGTCGCGTTTGAGCCGCCTGATATCACTCCACTCGCTTACTATCTCGAACTGCGGTCTTCATCCCGGCGCTCTGAAAGGGTTGGAGTTCGGCAATGGTATGATTCATTTCCGAATGTCTCATAGTCTCGCAAAAGCGACACACCTCAGCAATGAGATCAAAGGCCTGGAAAACCTCGATACATTTGAAATCAGTACTGCCCAGGTGAATGATCACTTTCAGTTCCTCGACCTGATGCCGCGACTGAGAGATTTAAGGCTCTGGAACCCGAATACACAGCAGTTGGAGGATCTGGCCGACTCATCTGGATTCAAACAGGGGAACCTGCGTTTCCTCAATCTGTATGCCAACGGCCGCACTTTTGACTCTGATGCCATTCGCGCGTTACAGGCTGAAAAGCCGGGCATGTCTATTATTGTCAATGATAATAAGGGGCACAATCGCTACCTGGGAACCCCGGTCGCGAGAGAAGCTGCGATAAAACTGCTGGAGCTGGGCATTACAATTGTTGCCAGCGGTCCCAACCAGAGCGAGATCCTTTTTAACAAGTCAAACACTCCGTCTGAGACCGAACTGTTCAAACCTCTGGAAATTATTCTACCGAACAATCTGGAAATCACGCCGGAGATCGCTGAGATGTTTTCTCGCCTGCCTCCCTTCCCCAGGCTGGATTCGAAAGGACTGAAAAATGCAGACCTGCTGACTGCTGTCCCGGTGATGGCACTCTGCAGCGGAGTTCGACTCCCCGATTCCGACCTGACAGACAAAGGATTTGAATCATTTTATCAAAGCAATCCGGAAGTTTATCTTAATCTGAGAGGAACCCCAGTCACCGACGAGAAAGCGATACACGTCGATCAGAATTATCCGTTTGCAGTGTTTCATTCAAGCAGTCATCATGGCATCAGCTGGCTGAAACTCAGAGCAAAAAACAAACCACAACCCCCGCGTACTTCCCCACCAGAACGGAATGATACGAACATCCTGACTTCCGAACGGGAGATCGCAGAATGGGTGATCAAGCTGGGTGGAAGAGTCAGCTTCAAAAAAGCCCAGGGAACTGATTATTTAAAAAATCGGCTGGATCAACTCCCCGAAGAGCCACTCCGGGTGATCGAAATTGTTTTCAGCAGGGCAGATCAAAAGATCACCATTACCAGTCTGTCTCGATTAAGCAGTCTGCTCACACTGCATTCACTCAATATCATGAACTGTCACCTGGAACCCGGGGCACTGGAGGGGTTGCGTTTCAATGAAAACACGACCGATTTTCACATCTACAACACCCCGCTGAAAACATCAGAGCTGACTTCCCACATGGGACTGGAACACCTTGACACATTCAATGTTGGTGCCATTCAGATCGATGATCAATTTCGTTTTCTGGAATTGATGCCTCGCTTGAGAAACCTGCATCTGTATAACCCCATCCCCCAGACCCTGGAAGATCTTGCGAGTTCACCCGGTTTTGCAAAAATGAAACTGCGGTTTTTGAACATCAATTCTTTCGGTCGAAAATATGATCCGGAACTGATAGCGGAACTGCAAAAAATTCAGCCAGGCATGACAGTCATCGATAACGATCTCAATGGGCACAATCGTTATCTGGGCACCCCTGTGGCCCGGCAGGCCGCAATCAAACTGCTCGATCTTGGAGGCACAATCTACGCGATGAAAGACAAAACTTATGACAAGTCTCAGTATCCTCCAGAGTCAGAACTGTTTTTTCCTGTACGAGTTATTTTACCACCTGCTCTGGAGATCACACCAGAAACTGTCGAGGCACTCTCACAACTGCCTCCCTTTTTTGGACTGGAAGCTTCCGGAATCAGGAATGCTGACCTGCTGGCAGAAGTTCCCGTGTTAAGGCTGTGTGGAGGGATTCAGATTTCCGATACAGACCTCTCAGACCAGGGATTTGAGACATTGATTCAGTTGCATCCCGACGGTTATCTGAACGCCATGCGAACAAAGATCACTCGCGAAAAAGCCATACAAATCAATCGCGACTATCCCTACGCTGCATTTAATACCGATTATCACTCAGGAAAACGCTGGCTGAATGATCGGAATAAGCCAAAGCACTCGTCTTCAGAAACAACAGACACCGACCCCTCTGACAGAGAGTGAGAAATCGCCTGATGAGTGATCGAACAGGGTGCTTATCTGAATTGCACACAACAAAGCACAGGCCCCGTTTCTACCAGAAAGTCCTTCGGCATGCTGATGGTTGATTTTTGCGATAAATCAAACTGATCGGAATCTCATAATCGGACCTGTAGAGCATAGTTGCTGCAAGCTGGACCGGCGCACTCCTGGAACTGGATTCCGCTGAAATTGCTTGCTACTTGTTCTCAAGCTGTCTAAACTGAATTAAGTCAGCATTGATGTTTCGCTCCGCATTATTACCAGCCTCGACTCATCCAACGTTTAGACTGTGTCCAGTTTTACTGCAGCGTCTCCAGGTCCATTTGAACCGAGTATATTAGATTGAAAGACGCTATGGTTAAATGTGATGCACACTAGATCGAAACGATTTCCATCATCCCCTTCGTTTTGGTTAGAATTCCCAAACGTTCCTCATGATATGAAACCAGAGCCATGCACCAGATATTTCGAGTTCTCTGTTTTGTCCTGCTGTTAAATTCCTGCCTGTTCTTAGAAACATCTGCTGCCAAAGATCCCTCTACTGTAAAATCGAATCTCAAAGCAGGCGTGGCCAAAGTTGACATCACTCCCGCTGAAGTCAAAGAGCTGGAAGTCGTCGGGCATCGCCGTAAAGTCACAGGCGTGCGTGACCCCCTACGGGCAGGAGTACTGGTGCTGGATGACGGTCAGACCAAAGCAGCCATCGTGACGCTGGACCTGATCGGTGCTTACACGGAAATCGTGAAACCAGCCCGATCACAAATCGAAAAAGAAACGGGGATCCCGGCAGCCAACATCATGGTAGCGGCTTCACACAATCACTCAGGCCCCGGTTTCAATTCTGAATCAACCTGGGGAAAAGAACTGATCGCCAAACTCGGTACCGCCGCAAAACAGGCGGCTTCGAAAATGACACCGGTCACAGCCGGCTATGGTGAAGACAAAATCGGATTCAGTATCAATCGTCGCAAAGTAATCAACGGTCGTGCTGTCGTACGGCTCAATGAAGACGGCCCCAACGACCCCCGCGTCAAAGTGCTGCGATTCGACGATGGGAAATCGCTGACTCCTGTCGCAGTCCTGATGCACGCTGTCTGTCACCCCTGTTTTTTCACCTGGGGAGATAAAGGCTCAATGCCTTACCCCAACGGTTTCCCGAAAATGAGCGCCGACTTTCCCGGCGAAGCCCAGACATTTGTGGAAATGTGCTATGGAAATCAGACCAGTTCGCTGTTCCTGCAGGGTTGCGCAGGAGACATTCGCCCGAACCTGCCCGGCTATCCCTATCGTTGTGCAGATGAAGCCGACATCCAGTGGGCTGGTCGAGATCTGGGTAGCGCTGTCGTGCGAACCCTGGCCCATAGTATGACGCGGGAAGAGTTGGCCGAACGGGCTGAATACTATCCGATTCGCGTCGCCAACTCTGTAATCTCGCTCCCCGGCAAGGAAGGTCGAATTGAAGCTGAGCTGCAGGCCATGAAAATCGGCCCTTATCTGCTGCTGACCATGCCTGGCGAACCCATGGTCGAATACGGACTGAAGCTGGAAAATGACATTGCCGATCGCGCCATTCCCATCATCGTGGGATATGCCAACGGACACGTCGGCTACATCGCCACCACCGATTCCTATAGTGTAGGCGGCTACGAACCAAATACCTCTAAACTGCTGCCTGAAGCAGAACCCATCATTCTCACCGAGTTGAGTCTGCTCGCGGACCGTGTCATCGGGGACGTCTTCGAATCGTTCTCCAAACATCCCAAAGACATCAAAAAACGGGAACAGGCTGAGAAACTCCGGGCAGGGAAGAAGTAAGCGTTGTCTGCTTTCAACGCGAAACGTCTCAAACAGACCAGGTCCGACAATATGTCCGAATGAGTTGCTTTCAGGAATTTTTTCAGCCTGATTCAGTGCCTGCTACTTCCTTTTCCTTTATGCTCATGTCTGTAACATCAGAATTCGTTCCATGATGTGTTGGCAGAGAATATTATCTCTGTTTTTGTAAAGACGTTTTGTTATGATTATTTTTCAGAACCGATTGACCACGACAGACTGATTGAAATAATCTGACTGGTACCAATTAAAACTGAAAATTGTCGTTGCAGACAGGACGGAAAAAATTCTAAACGGGAAAAAAACGGAAGCAAAAGATTAAAGTTTCCGCATGTCAGCAAACCGACTGCCAGAGTCGTATCCCTAAGACAAGCTGCGCTACTCCCTGCCACCTGAACTTACAGGAACAAAGGCGATAGATGAATCAGAACCGTCAACAAAACAACAATCAACCGATTATTGTTGGCGTAGGCGCGTCTGCCGGTGGTCTGGAAGCGTTCAGAAAACTACTGGGTTCATTCGAAGAGGCACCGGGATTGTCGCTGGTTTATATCCAGCATCTGGATCCGGACAGTAAACCCGTTCTGATGGAACTCCTTGTGAAGTCGACTTCATGGGAAGTGATTGAGCTGAAAGAACGCACGAAACTGGAAGCAGGCAGAATTTATATCTGTCCTCCCCAGAGACTGCTGGAAATCAAGAACGGTATTGTCACGCTGGCCGAAGCTGAAACGCCCCCCCATCCATCCCTGAATATCGATCACTTTTTCCATTCACTTGCTGAGGATCAAGGCAAGCGTGCTGTGGGAATCATTCTCTCTGGAGCAGGCACTGACGGCACACTGGGTCTGAAGGCCATCAGTGACAGTGGGGGACTGACATTTACACAAGATCCGAATTCTGCCAGGTACGACAGCATGCCGCGGAGCGCTGCCACGACAGGTGTGGCAGACCACGTGCTCTCGCCTGATGCCATCGCACGCGAGCTGCAGCAATACGGACAGCATCTGCTTAATGTCAACACGGCTGAAACGCAGTCTCAGATTCAGGATCAGATTGCAGAGGCGATACCCCAAATCACAGCGATCCTGTTGAAAAAGTCCGGACACAATTTTCAACATTACAAAATCAGCACGCTTTCACGGCGGATTCAACGGCGAATGCAGATCTTGAAATGCCGTGAAGCGAAAAGATACATCGATTATCTGCAAGAAAACGAAGAGGAAATCCAGGCATTATTTCGGGAACTGCTGATTGGCGTGACCGAGTTCTTTCGTGATCCGCAGGCTTTTGACCAACTCGCCAGGGATGTACTTCCCCGATTGTTCGAGAACCGTTCGCCCGACGATTGTGTGCGTATCTGGGTCGCTGGTTGCGCCAATGGATCGGAAGCTTATACGCTGGCCATACTCTGCTGCGAAGTCATGGATCATTTGAAATCACCTCCGCAACTGCAGATCTTTGCGACAGATATTGACGAACGCGCGCTCCAGGTGGGACGGGCAGGTATCTATCCGGTTGGAATTGAGGATCACGTTTCTCCCGAGCGATTGAAGCGATTTTTTATCAGACGGGGAAAACGATATGAGGTCACCAGAGAAATCCGGGAACTGGTCCTGTTTTCGATACACAATCTGATCAGCGATCCCCCCTTCTCACGTCTGGACCTGATTTCATGCCGGAATCTTCTGATTTACCTGGGACCTCATTTGCAGAAAAAATTGATCCCCCTGTTTCACTATGCACTGCATCCCTCAGGTTATCTGTTTCTGGGTCCCAGTGAGAACATCACCTCTCACGGTGAGTTATTTCGCACAATTGACGGCAAATTCCGTATCTCTCAACGAAAAGGAACAGCTGTTGACTCCGCTACGTCGCTCCCCTTCATTCAGGGAAAGTTACAATTCAAGTCAAACCTGGAACAGGAAGCGGATGAAAAAGTGGATCTGCGAAATATCAGGCAACGTATTCTGCTGGACGAATTTGCCCCGAAATCGTGTGTGATCGATGAATCAGGACAGATTCTGAATGCTGACGCCGACATGGAAAAGTACCTCACATTGGGAGAGGGAGATTTCCAGAACAACATCGTAAGAATGGCGGCTCGAAGGTTGCGTGTTGGCTTACGTTCAACCCTGAATGAAGCCATCAAAACTCGTCGAAAAGTGCAACAGGAGCATCTGACCATTCGCAAAGGGGATCAGATTCAGCAGGTAATGATCACGGTCCAGCCACTGCCACGCCTGGGTGAAGAAGAGGGCCTGTTTATGGTCGTTTTGCACGAAGTCGGCCTGCCCGTCAGTAAGCAATCCGGCGAAGAGTCTTCTTCAGGATCTGTCCCCCATGCAGATCTGATCATCGCGCAGCTGGAACACGAATTACAGTACACGCGAGACGAACTGGAAAAAACACTGCAGGAAAAGGATGTCGCTCATGAAGAGTTAAAGTCGTCGAACGAAGAACTGCTATCGATGAACGAGGAGTTACAGTCAGCTAATGAAGAACTGGAAACATCCAAAGAAGAAATCACCGCTGTCAGCAACTCTGTGGCGCAAACCAACAGTGACCTGGAAAACCTGCTCCGGAGCACGCAGATTGCCACCGTCTTTCTCGACGATGAATTACTGATCCGAAACTTTACACCAGCCATCACTGAAATCTATGCTCTGATCAAATCAGATATCGGACGTCCGCTCGAACGCTTTGTTCCTCTGGTCGAAGAAATGCCCCCCCTGCCCGATCCGCGCAAGTTGCAGGAGGGCACTCCGGTAGAACATACAGTGATCTCCGGATCGGGTAAGGTTTACATCCGCCGGGTTTTACCTTATCAGTCCCATTCCGGAAAGAACGAAGGGATCGTCGTCACTTTCATTGACGTGTCAGAGTTACATAACA
>JAGQQP010000197.1 GCA_020426085.1 Planctomycetaceae bacterium
GTGCGGCAGATTTCTTTTTGCAGGCAACAGTTTCCCAACTGGGAGATCTTGAAATCAGATGGAATCTTTCTCCGCAGTCTGGTCAATTCCTGATCCGTTTTCCATTCTTCCATGGCTATCAGGACGGGGAAACTTTCACGAATTTCGTCGGCATACTCCGGACAGGCATTCGCATAAGCATCGATAGAGGGATTCAGCCAGCGGCGATACTCTTCAACAAACCGTGACGCCAGAACCTCTAATGTAATTCGCTCGGAAACGGTTTCCGGTCGTTCGATGATTCCAGATGATGATTCAGAATTCATGTTGACCCCTCAAGGAATTCTGAAGTCAGCTGGTATTTGCCCGGTTCACCACAGTGAAATCGACTTGCTTCCCGTTCCGACAGGCCTGTAGTGCAGTCGATTTCATTGACAACAACTTCCTCAAGGGAAGTCGCCATCAGATCAATCTGATAAAATTGGAACAAATGCGAATAACAACAGTTTCAGCAGATCGGATACAAAAATACCTGAACTGACTTCACAAGCGGCACCATCTGGTTTCATCAGCAAGACTTACGATCTACACTCGCTGGAAGGCTGGTAAGAATCAAATGAGCCCGCAATTCTATAACGAACACCATTTCAGGTCAGCTACCGACAATTTCATAGATTTTTAATAAAGCAACTTATGGGAAAAATTTAGCTCAAGCCACCAGATTGCAAACCAGTCAGAAAGAACTTATTGCATGTCCAGTTCTTTGTAGTGCGCTTTATTATTCAGAATCGTTCCCCAAACCCGGTTCGAAGCCTGATGTCGAGAGGGACCGAAGTTAATAATCGGTCCGATTCCCAGATCCAGACCGTTAATCTGTTCCAGAGCATTGATCAAATTTTCTGTAGTCAGCGGTTTGCCGGATTTTTCCAGCCCTTTCAAGCCTTCCACCAGACATTCTGCCGCGATGAACCCTTCCAGTGAAACAAATCCCGGCTTGGAGAGAGGGTAGAACTGTTTCATGGCATTGCGATACCGTAATACACCGGTGGCGTTGGAAAGATAGTAGGGAACCACCTGAGTTACAATCACCCCTTCTGCATATTGCGGTCCCATTTCTTTAAACTGCTGAGCCAGCAGTTCGCTTCCCACAAAGGAAACCGCGGCAGTATGAATATTCAGATTTCGATCTTTGAGATTCTGCACCATTAACGAGGCAGGTTTATAAGTTGCCACCATGATCAACGCTTCAATACGTCCCTGGTTTTGTTCAATCTGTTTGACCGCTTCTGTAATTTGTGTCGTGTTGCGTTCATAGCCAACTCTGAAAATATTTTCCGGTTGAATTTTGTATTTTTCCAGAGCTTTTGCTACACCTGCAAAACCATCATCGCCAAAGGAATCATTTTGGGCGAACACAGCGATTTTTTCCGGGGCGATATGTTTCTTCTCAACAAAATAGTTCACCATCGCCGCTGTTTCATCAGCATAGCTGGCGCGAAGATTGAATACGTAGCGATCGGGAGGATCGCGTCGCAGGCTTTGTGCTCCGGTGAATGGTGCAAAGAATAAATACTGGTTCTCATTGGCATAAGGAACGGTCACTTGAGCAGTCGGAGTACCGACATTCCCGATAACCGCAAACACCTTATCCTTTTCAAACAAAGTATGCATGTTATCCAGAGCCTGGTCAGGCTCATACCCGTCATCTTTCACAACAAGCTCAATCTGACGTCCGCCGATCCCGCCTGCCTCGTTGATCGATTTAAAACAGGCTTGCATCCCCATGACCATATTCGTTCCCAGTTCCTTATTGGCACCGGTCATGGCAGTGGAAGTCGCCAGGATGATTTTATCGCTGGTGACTCCCTGGGCTACAGGTCCCGCCTGCTGGTTCGCAGCAGCGGGCTCAGTCACTTTTTGAGGATGACTGTTATTCCAGTAATAGTAAGGAACGAGTGTCAACAACAGAAAGGTCACGAGAAAAATAACAGTATTAAATACCGTACTGCGCCAGGGTGCAGTTTTCGAAGCTGCTGCTGCAGGATATCCTTCCAGTTCTTCCTGGCTCAATATTTTTGTAGCATCATACTTTTCTGCACTCGCTGTAATGGCCTTTAGATCCAGCAGCATTTCTTTGGCAGACTGGTAACGGTCTTCCGGCTTTTTGGCCATCGACTTACTGACGATAGCAGCGCATTTATCGGGTATGCTGGAATTCACATCGCGAGGATCAAGAATGTCAGCATGGCAATGGGCATACATGATCTGCACAATGCTGCCGGCATCTTCATAGGGATGATCTCCCGTCAGCAGAGTATAATAGGTTGCTCCCAGAGAGTAGATATCACTCCGCATGTCGACTGGTTTGGACTCGCATTGTTCGGGGCTCATGAAGTAAGGAGTCCCGATCAACTGGCCATCCTGGGTTAGTTGCATCGATTGCTGGATGATTCGTTTCGCGAGCCCAAAGTCAGCAACCTTGATTGTCCCATGGGCCGACTGCAGTAGATTCCCGGGTTTAATATCGCGATGTACCAGACCGGAAGCATGAGCCACCATTAATCCTTCACAGGCATCTGCGATAATTCGCGATGCTTCCAAAGGGGAATAAGGCCCAATCGACTCCAGATGGTCGTCCGTACTGCCACCTGTCATCAGCTCCATTACGATATAATGGATGTCCCCTTCCTGGTTGATTTCGTGAATGGAAACCACATGTGGGTGTGTTAAGCGGCCAGCGGCTTTGGCTTCTGCCAGGAACCGATCCAGCATCATCTTATCAGAAGCCAGTTCGGCAGGCAGCAGTTTAATGGCAACGTCGCGTTCGATTGTTGTATCGTGCGCCTTGTAAACAACTCCCATCCCCCCCTGTCCCAGGAGGCCGGAAATGGTGTATTTCCCCAGCTTCTTCCCAATCCAGGCAGCTGCTTTTTCAGCAGAAGGACCTTCCAGATGAGGCGACTTACCGGTGACACTGTCGCCACCAATCATCGTTTTGTCGATCTCTTTGATGTTGATCGGCGGAATTTCATCGACCGTTTCTTCCTGCGCAGGGTCGACAGGCGGAAATTCATCGACGGTTTCTTCACCATCTACGGGATCTTGATAACCTTTGTCCGACACGGGTCAGTTCCCAGAATACGATCGTCTCAATCGAGGTTTGTTTCGGCCCCGGAAGCAGGTTTCCAGTCAGGCGTCTATATTAGTTAAGCGAAATAGAGATTCATCTCAAAGACTCTGTGTCCTTTTGAACACACCGCCAGCATATAAAATGAAATATGAGGCTTTTATAGATATACAAAATCATCGTTCATAAAAAAATTTACGCAATCGATTTTTTTCAAACTCGTTAGAATATTCATGAAAAATGAATGAGAACAGGGAATGTACACACTCGCTGTACTTATCTACCTCCAATAACGGCAGAACGTTGGAGTTGACACCTGTTTTTCACCAATTATTTCCAGAACGAGCAGAGTTTTCTCTGCAGCGAAAACAGGGATTTCGGAGATTGCAGAATCAGAATAACCGACATAATGAAGTATATATCGACTCCGTTTCCGGCCAGGTTGACACGTCCAGCCAGCCTAACTGCTTAAGAGATTCGGTCAATATTTATTGACTGGCAACACGCAGACGGACTGTTTTGAGATCCAGTAGTGCTTTGTTGATTTTTCCATCACTGCGGACCGTCAATTTCGTCTGGCCACCAGGAACGGAGATCGTACCGACTTTGCGACTCTGATAAACGTCCCAGCTTCCCGTCGCGGCAACGGGCCAGATCAGACGCTGACCTGTCACTTCCAGCTGCATCAGATTACCGGCAACTCCCGGTGGGCAGGCATATTCCAGGTACACGTCATATTTCCCGGACTTCGGAACATTCATGATCCAGACGGCCCGGTCATTTTCACTCTGCCAGTACCCCAGGTTTTTATATTTATTCTCGAACTTCAGCGTCTGGCCATAAATTTCAGCAAGCTGTGGAGTCAAAAAGTAATCCCCTCTGAGTGCCTCTGCCTGCACGACAGCAGGTTCATTTCCCTCGAATGTTTTACGGGGTAGTTCCGTTGCATTCAGATAGGCAATCACGTCAGCCAGATCCTGAGGAGACATATCTTTCTCCAAACCTTCCGGCATCAGCGACTTGCCGGTACTGATCAGTTCCTCCAGATCATTGCGCAACAGAGTTTTCGATTTGCCGTCAGTTTGAACCAGTGTAATACTTTCCCCGCTCTCCGAAGCAAGCAGCCCGTTAAATGTCAGACCATTAACTGTGACAGCCAGATAGCTCACATATTTGTTTTCAATCGCCCTGTTTGGATCCAGTATCGCCGTGATCAGTGCTTGAGTTGATTTATCAGTTAACGCTGATAAATCGGGGCCGATTGGCTTCCCCTCCTGATTCAACTGGTGACAGACAGAACAGCGTTTGACAAAAATTTGATGTCCCGACTCGGCATTTCCCTTGAGTTCCAGTACTTTGGAATACTCTTCCACAACTTTAATTCGATCCGAGTTCGCGGTTGAAGCCAGCAGCTGTTCTGCCCGCTTGCGAATGTTTTTGTCTTTACTGCTTAACAGAAGCTGGCGACTGGAAGCGTCGATCTCAGCAGGGAGAATGGTTTTCTGTTCCAGAGCCGTTAAGACAGACTGGCTCCAGGCACTGCGACTCAATAGAGCTTTCAAGACTTCAGCACGCAGGTCGGGACCAAAACTTTTCCAGCGTTCAAGTAATATTTCTGGTGTCTTTTGATTTCCGAATTGTGACAGTGCCGCAACCGCGGCGCTTTGCAGTTCACGCGAGTTGCGGGGAGAAAGCAGATCAGCCAGCAGATTCAGATCTTCATCACGCTGTGCAAAACCACGACCAAGTAACGGAATCACCTCTCGACGCTGTTGCACAGCAGCAGTTTCATCCGCAACGATAGTCCGTGCTGCAGCAAACAGGGGTTTCAACTGATCAAGTACCGCCTGTAATTCTGGATCAGATTTCTGATAGAACTGTGCAAAAGTCTGATTCCGCCTCCCCAGAGATTGAAGCAGAGTCGCGATGGCACGGAACTGCCACGATTCATATGGTTTCCCAACTGTTTGCTTCCCGACAACCTGATAGATCTGCTTCAATGTGGCCTGATCTTTATCCGCAACCACCATCGCCACCAGGGCATTAAAGCTCTCTGCGGGAGGCTGTTTCCCCTTAAGTTCCTGAAAGAGTGCGGTTGTGAAGGAATCCAGATGGGAACCAGTCGAACTCAAAATCGCAGTACGCAGGTAAACGTCCTGATCATGCTTTAATACCAGCTGCGCTAACGCAACTCCCGCTTTCGGTGAGTTCCATTCCCCCAGTGAGTAAGCCAGCTGCATCTGCACCTGCGGATCAGTGTCATTCACCAGATTCAAATACTTTGAACCGATCTCAGGTGACTCATTCACGAAGTTTTCACCAATCCGAATCGCATGACGACGTACCCCCGGATGCGAATCTGATAAAGCAGTCATCACTTCTGCCGCAGTGATCTCACCTAATCCATCCAGCACACACAGGGCATGCAAACGAGCTGTTGCAGCTTTGCCCGTTGCTACCATGCGTTTCAACTCTGGTACAGTCGAAAGCTGTTTCCGACTGACGATCCATTGATGAACCATATCACGCTGAGTCCCGTTCGGACTTTCCAGCACCTGTACCAGTTCCGAATCTGACAATTGATCCAGCCGGGGAACCGAACGCAGCGGAGTCTCATCTTTGACAATTCGATAGATTCTCCCCTGCTCTTTCCCGGCTCGCAGATCCAGTTTTTCCTGCATCTCCTGCGGAATCCATTGCGGATGCTCAATCACATGGCGGTACATGTCCGCCACCCAGATCGCGCCATCAGGGCCGGTGCGCGCCATTGTGGGTCGAAACCAGTTATCCGTCGAAGCCATGAACTCGGAATCCTGTTCACTCTCCGCCCGTTGGCTGGAAAACGTGGTCCCTTTGGGAGCGACAATCTCTCGATGCACCAGATTATGCACCGGTTCACAGATAAACGAATTCCCGACGAATTCGCTTCCGAGTAATTCATCCCGATACAAACAGAGACCGCAGGCAGACGTGATACGATTAACCTTATTGAAATCGTTAAAACGAACCTGCGTCTTGCTGACAGGAAAAATCGTGGCGGCTCCAGGTCGGATGGAAACCTGAACTTTCGCATCCGGTGCAATCAGACTCTGGTTACGGCGGAGATAGTGATCTGCCAATGCATAATGAAACGCGGGATTACTGTTGTTGCTGCCAAACCAGTTGCCCCAGTCATCCCGTTCCCGACCAAACTGAGTCTGCCCGGACTGCGGGTCCATCAATCCGGAATCCGGCCTGATGCGTAAATCCCGCCGACCAAACGTCAGTTTTTCTCCCGTTTTGACAGACAGTAGATCACCGCCGGAATCACCGTTGGCCAGATAGATCCAGTTATCCAGCCCCCACCGCAGTCCATTGACGCGATGCTGCTGGTTTCCTTCACCAAAGCCGGTATACAGTGATTCTCGTAAGTCTGCTTTCCCATCGCCGTCGGTATCTTCTGCATAAAAGACTTCGGGCGCAGTTGTCACAATCGCCCCCTTCCGCCACGACATGACACCCGTAGGATATCCCAGCCCCTCTAAAAACAGAGTCGACTTGTCATACTTCCCATCGCCATCAGTATCTTCCAGATATCGAACCCGCCCGGCAAATTTACCGCTTTCATCCACACCCAGCGGATAGTCCGCCATCTCAGTCACCCAGAGTTTTCCATCAGGTCCCCAGTCGAACGCGACCGGATCCTGTACCAGTGGCTCGGCGGCAACCAGTTCCACATGAAATCCGGGTTTGACTTGAATACTTTTTAGTGCAGCAGAAGGAGATTTGGGTTGCGGTCCCTGCAACTCCATTAATTCTTCAAACGACTTTCCGGCGACAAGATGTTTCAGTTTGGCAGTATCTTCATTTTGAACCCAGAGATGCTTCGAGTGGAACCAGGCACCAAAAAAAATTATTCGTACCATTACGTGAAATCGCAGGAACTTCGCCGGCAGCGTTTCTCTGCTTATCAAACACTTGCTTCCAGCCTTTCTCCAGCGATTTGAACAGATGCAGCGAATAGCGGCTCTCATTGGAAAAGAGCGCGTCCTCAAAGCCATCTTCATTAATGTCCACAAACCGCAGCCCTGCATCACGGCCCTTCGCATCGACAAGAAACGCTTCTTCGGGAAGCGACCAGGGAAGCTGCTGCCATCTTGAATCTTCCACAGACCACTTGAAAACAGCCTGTTGACCAGGGTTCGAAACGATCAGCTCGCATTGACCATCGTGGTTCAAATCACGCAGACGAAATCCCTGATCGATGCCTGCTTTGAGAATGAACAACGACTCCTCACCTGCAGGTAAACCGGACAGCAGCTTTTTGTCTTCAATCCAGTTCTTACCGTCGAAACGCCAGCTACTGGATTCA